>DATFYA010000014.1 GCA_035315345.1 Candidatus Methylomirabilota bacterium | reverse complement strand
CTAGGCCGCGTCGACGATGCGCCGGCGCTGGTCGAAGAGCTGGCCGAAGTCGTCGAGCGCGTCCGTCATGTGCAGCGCCGCGCTCTTGAGCGCGGTCGGGTCGGCGAGCGCCGCGCGCACCGCCTCCGCCTTGGCGCGCACCACGCTCAGCGCGTCGAACAGGCCCAGGTCGAAGGCGTAGACCTGCTCGAGCGTCTGCTCGTCGACCTTGTGAAGATCGAAGAGGCCGGCGTAGCCGCGGCTCGCGAACTCCACGGTGCGGCCCAGGCGCTCGAGGCGTCCCGAGAGCCGATCGAGGATGGGCAGGCTCGAGAAGGAGCCGGACTCGGCGAGGCGGGCCTTGTCCTGCTCGAGGAACAGCGCGATGCGGTGCATGTCCTCGACGAGGCGCATCCGCACCTGCTTGTCGGTGGCCCGGGAGTTCTCACGGTCCTGATAGCCGGCGGCGCCGGGGACGAAGCGAACCAGCCGCTCGAGTCTGGTGGCCACCGAGACACCCATGAGGTCCTCCTCTTCCTGGGCCCTGAAAGTGTCCGGGCCGACCGGGCGAGGGTGCAAGCCGATTGCCAGTGAGAGGTCTGCCTAAGGCGCCGGAAGATTTTGCGGGGGCGCGCGTAGCGGCGCGCGCCGGCTGGCGAGCTACGTCAGTCGGCTGACACTTCTTGGCCGGCCTGGACCGCCGGGCCAGCGGCCCGGGAGACGCAGCGCGGTCGCGAATTCCGCAGGCGTCGCCAGGCCAGCGAGAGCCCGGTCCAGACCAGCACCGTCGCGCCGGCCGAGGCCACGCCGGCCATCGCCTGGCCCGTGATGCCGCCGGCCTCGCCCGTGTGGAGCGGACGGACCCACGCTCGCAGCCGACGGCCGAGGTTCTGGTCGGCGAACGGCTCCCACTTCACGATGTCGCCGGTCGAGGCATCGAGCACGAGCTGCGAGCGAGGGGCGGGATGCCAGCCGAGCGGGTCCTGGATCACGAACGTGAGCGGGCCGTCCGGCCGGGGCGGCATGCGGAGGCTGATGGCCACCCACCCGGGCACCTGGCGCTCCGCGCGCTGCCACAGGGCGTCGAGCCCGGCGGGCACCCGCGCCTCGGCGCGACGAGACGCTGGCCGGTTGGCGCCCTGACCCTCGCGGGCGGGGGGCGCCGGGCGGTCGGCCGGCGGCGGGGCCTCGGTGCCGGTCAACGTGAAGAGCAGATTGTTGGCCCACTCATACGACATGACGAGCCCGGTGAGCGTGATGACGAGCAGCACGGGGGCGCACCAGATGCCGATCACGTTGTGCCGGTTGAAGTCGCGGGCGCGCCCGCGCAGCCGGGCGTCGAAGAGCATCGCCCGGCGCACCGTCTCGCGGGTCCAGCGGCGCGGCCACCAGAGGTAGACGCCGAGCCCGACCAGCGCGAGGAAGCCGAGATTGGCCGCGCCGGTGAGCGGCCGGCCCAGGTCCCGCGAGCCGAGCCACCGGTGCCACTCGACGACCTCGTGGAGGAAGCCGTGAACCGGCGAGCGCCCGCCGAGCACGGTACCGCGATAGGGATCGATGAAGAGCGCGCCACCCTCGCGCCCGAAGCTCACGACCGCGGACGCGGCCGGATCGGACCGGAGCGTCACGCTGGCCGGCCGCTGATCCGGCCGCGCCTCGCGCGCGCGCGCCAGCAGCGTCTCCACCGGCAGCCTCGGCGCCCCCGGCGGCGGCGTGACCAGCCGCCGGTCGCGCTCGAGCCACTCGGTGATCTGCGGCTCGAAGGCGAGGAGCACGCCCGTCACCGACATGAAGAGGATCACCGCGCCGGCGGTCACCCCCACCAGCAGGTGCGTCCAGAAGACGACCGTGCGCACGGCGGTGGCCAGTCGGCTAGCGGCGAGCCGGCACCGGCTGTCCCGGCACGCTGCCGGGCATGGCGCGCTCGGGCGGCGTGCCGGTGGTCGGCTGCTTCATCGCCTCGCGCACCTTCGCGATCTCCTTCTGCGCGGGCTCGCGGGTGTCGGTGTGCTGCGCCGCCTTCTCGAAGGCCTGCAGCGCGCCGGGCAGATCGTTCAGGCGCGTGCGCACCACGCCGAGGTTGTACCAGGTGCGTCCCTCGTCGCGCAGGGCGGCGGCCCGGCTGAAGTTCTTCTCGGCCGCGGGCAGATCGTTCTTCTCGTAGGCCACGCGGGCGAGCGCCGACCAGACCTCCGGCGCCTTGGTGTCCTTGTCGGCCAGCGCCTGCAGCTGCGGCAGCGCGCGCGCCGATTGATTGGCCTTCAGGAGCATGAAGGCCAGACGGACGCGCAGGTCCTCCTGGTCGCGCAGGGCGAGGGCGGCTTCGTACTCCCTCGCGGAGTCGTCCACGCGGTCGAGCTGCTCGTAGGCGCCGCCGAGGTCGCGATGCCCCGCGAACGAGGCGGGGTACAGCTCGACGACCTTGCCGAACGCGACGACCGCATCGTCCCAGCGCGACTGGAACATGGCGGCCTGACCCCGCAGATAGTAGGCGAGCACGTGGGTCGGCTGCTGGGCGATGGCCTGCCCGGTCAGCGTGGTGACCCGGGCGTAGTCCTTCTTGTCCATGGCTTCGACGGCCTGACGATAGAGGGCGAAGGCCGGATCGTCCCAGATGCCCTGGGCCTGCGCGGAGCCGACGGAGGCGATGGCGCAGAAGGCCAGACCAAGCGCGGTCCAGTGATGTCCACGGTGCGCCCGGGGACGCGGCGGTGTGCTCAGCGGCTGTGCAGCTCGAAGCGTACCGGCAGGGTGACCCATACGGCGACGGCCTCCTTTCCACGACGGGCGGGCTCGAAGAGCCAGGTCCGGACCGCCTCCACGGCGGCGCGGTCCATGTCCTCGCGGCCCGCGGACTGTTGCACCTGCACGGTGCCGACTTTTCCGTTCGCGAGCACCTCGAATCGGAGCGTGACCACGCCTTCGACCCCTTCGCGGCGGGCCGCTTCCGGATAGCGAGGGGTGGTCTGATACCCGCCGAGGGGGCGGGCGCGCGAGGTGACGCCCTCGCCGGTGGCGTTGGCGAGACCTTGACCGGTGCGCGGGCTCCCGCTGCGGGCGCCGGGGATCTCCGGGGACGGGAGCAGGGGGCCGCCGGCTCCCGGCGCGCCCGGGATGGGCAGCGCGGGCCCCGGCACCTGGGCCGAGGCCATGAAGCGTCGGTCGGGCGTGGCCGGCGCCGGATCCAGCTTGCGCTCGAGGCGCGGCGTCGGGTCCATCAGCAGATTCTGGAACGTGGGCGTCGAGCGGGTCGGCCGGACGGGCTCCGAGACCACGCGCGGCGGCATCTTCGGCTTCTCGGGCGGCGCGGGCGGAGGCGGCTCCACGCGGACGACCTCGACGGGTACCAGGGTGCGCTCGGGCAGGTGGTGGGCCAGCGCCAGCACCGACGACACGGTCGCGAGTCCCACCGCGTGGAGGCCCACCGAGAGCCAGAGGGGCCAGCCGGCCAGTCGTCCGTCGATCATCGCGGGGCGGGCCTCAGGCATCCGACCATCGGCGGAGCAGGTTGTGGTAGCAGCTCGTCAGGGCCACGATGCCGGGATTTCCGGGTGCCGCCTCGCTCACCTGAGCGATCGCCATGTCGAGGTCGAACAGCAGCGAGCGCTCCCCGTCCTCGCGCACCATGCTCTGTACCCAGAAGATGGACGCGAGCCGCACGCCGCGGGTGACGGGACTGACCCGGTGCACGCTCGAGGCCGGGTAGAGGATCATGTCGCCGGCGGGCAGCTTGACCTGGTGCGCGCCGAAGGTGTCGTCGACCACCAGCTCGCCGCCGTCGTATTCCTCGCGCGCGCTGAGGAACAGCGTGGCGGACAGATCGGTGCGCACGCGCAGGCCCGAGCCGGTGACCTCGCGGATCGCGTTGTCGACGTGATTGCCGAAGGCCATGCCCGGCTCGTAGCGGTTGAAGAGCGGCGGAAACACCCGCAGCGGCAGCGCGGCGGCCATGAACAGCGGCGTGCGCTCCAGCGCGCTGACGATGATGTTGCCCATCTCGCGGGCCTCGGGGGTGCCCTCGTCCACCTGCCGGTTGTGCTTGACCCGGGCCGCCAGGTGGCCGGAGGTCTCGCGGCCGTCCACCCACTTGGCCTCGTCCAGCAGGATCCGGCAGCGCGCGATCTGCGCCTCGGTCAGGACTCGCTCGATGTGCAGCAGCATCGTCGCTCAGAACCTCCAGGTGCCGGTGAGCAGGAAGGTGCGGGCGTTCCCCGGGATCACGTGGCTGGGATGGACACCGTCGAAGTACTGCGCGTCGGAGATGTTGATGACGTTGAAGCGCAGCTGCAGCGGGGGGATCGGACGATAGCCGATCATGACGTCGCCTTTTGCATAGGACGGCACCACGTTCAGGTTGTCGCTGTTGGCGAACCGCCGATCCACGAAGTTCGCGCCGCCGCCCACCTGCCACTGCGGGGTGATGTCGTAGGTCGTCCACAGGCTCGCCGAGTTCTCCGGCACGTTGGGGACGCGGTTGCCCTCGATCGGGACCCCGGTCTGCACGTCGAAGGAGGAGAGGATCTTCGAGTCGAGGTACGTGTAGCCGAGCCAGACATTCCAGCCGGTCAGGATCTGGCCGACCAGCTCCAGCTCGAAGCCGCGCACCCGCTGCTTGCCCTCGTTGACCTGGATGCCCAGCACCGGATCGGTGGTGCGCGCATTGTCCTTGGTGGTCTGGAAGATGGCGGTGCGGAACCCGAGCCGGCCGCCGAAGAAGTTCAGCTTGGCCCCGATCTCGTAGGTCTCGTTCGTCTCCGGCTCGGTGCTCACCGTGTTCGCGGCGAGCACGAGGGCCTCCGCGGAGGGATTGAAGGAGGTGCCCCACGAGAAGTAGTAGGTCTGGTTCGGGGTGGGCAGGACCACCAGGGCGGCCCGCGGGCTCAGGTGCTCGTCGGTCCGGTGGAGGCGCTGCCCCGCGAAGTGGTTGTTGAGCTGCGCGTCGAAGAGGTCGTAGCGGAGGCCGCCCATGATCTTGAGCCACTGGGTCAGCGCCATCTCGTCGACCGCATAGACGCCCACGCTGGTCGCCCCGGCGTCGGAGTTGGCGCTCTTCGCGCGGCCCATGTTGGAGAGATCCGGGAACGCGAAGGGGTTGACCAGCGTGGTGGACGGCACGTTCGTGAACGTGTAGCGCTGGATCTCGGAGGTCTCGTAGCCGGCGTCGACGCCGCCCACCAGGGTGTGCTTGAGCTGCCACGTGTTGAACTTCGCGACGACCTCCGCGTTGTTGAGGGCGTACTGGTCCAGCTGGGCTCGCTGCGTGCCGGTGCGGGTGACCTGGATCTGGTCCACCGGCAGCGTGGTGAAGGGGCCCCCCACGATGGCCGGGATGGAGACGAGCGAGCCGCGGTCGATCGAAGCCAGGCGCAGGGTGTTGCGGAGTCGGACGTTGTCGTTGAAATCGTGCTCGAAGCGGATCGTCCCGATGTTGACGTCGTCGTGCTCGTAGTCGCGGTCGGGCAGGCCGTAGAAGTTGCCGTGACGCACCGGCGCCGGCTCGCCCCGGAGATAGGGCAGGCCGTAGTCGGGGAGATTGTCGTCGTACTGGTAGGAGTAGCTGACGATCAGCCGGGTCGGGCCGTTGAGGCCGATGCCGACCGAGGGCGCGACGCCCCAGGTATTGGTGTTGACGTCGTCGCGGCCCGGGACATCGCCCTTCGAGAAGAGCAGGTTCAGGCGCGCGGCCCCCGAGTTCGCGAAGGGGTAGTTGAGGTCCGCGGTGGCGCGCCCCGACGGGCCCGGCCAGCCCACGGTGCCGCCGACCTCGTAGAACGGGGTGAGCTTGGGGGTCTTGGTGACCTGGTTGATGACGCCGCCCGTCGACCCGCGGCCGAACAGAACCGAGGACGGGCCCTTGAGGACCTCGATCGCCTCGAGGTTGAACGTGTCGCGGGTGTACTGGCCCAGGTCCCGCACGCCGTCGATGAAGATGTCGTTGCCGGCCGGGAATCCGCGGAGCGTGAGGTTGTCGCCCTGACGCCCGCCACCCTCGCCGGCGGCGATCGCGACGCCGGGCACCGTGCGGAGCGCGTCGCGCAGGGTGAAGAGGGCGCGCTCCTCCATGATCTTCTCGGGGATGACCGTGATGGACTGCGGGGTCTCCTGGATCGGGTCGGGCAGCTTGTAGAGGCTGGGCTGCTCGATCTTGAACTGGTTGTACTGATCGCGCTCGCCCTGGACATTGATGCCGGG
The DNA here is from genome assembly GCA_035315345.1 of Candidatus Methylomirabilota bacterium. Classification (NCBI taxonomy): domain Bacteria; phylum Methylomirabilota (SeqCode); species Candidatus Methylomirabilota bacterium. Next base: position 85,299 of record DATFYA010000014.1, on the reverse strand, counting down.
CAGCGGCACGTCGTCCTTGGATTGCTCGGTGGGCGATGACTCGGGGGTGGGTTGGGCCGTTCCGGACGGTGACGGCGTCTGCGCCCACGCCCCGGGGGTGACGAGCGTCAGCCCCACGCCGAGGGTCGAGCCAACGACGCCATGAAGGGTGAAGACGCGGCGCCTGACCCGCGCCATGTGTCTCCGGAATGAGCGGCGGCGACCCATGAAAGCCTCCCGAGATGGATGAGATAGCCGGGCTGGCTCGCTGGGTCGTTGAAGCCGGGAGCTGGCTAGCGTGGCGGCACTTAGGTAACCCTAACGTAAGAAGGTTGTCAACCCTAAAGCAGCGGTTCCGTCAGGCCCCGAACGGGCGAAGCCGATGGCCGGGCCGGCCGCAGTCGCTCACGACCCACGCTCGTCCACCGTCCGGACCCCGTTCACCCAGACGCCGTGCACGCCCACCGCCGGCGCATCGAGCCGGCCGGCACCGTCGCGAGTCGACCGACGGCGGGCGCGCGCTCACAGCGTACGCAGCGCCTCGGTGACCGGGATGCGGGCGGCCCGCACCGCCGGCAGCAGCCCGCCCGCGGCGCCGATGACGAGGGCCCACACGAGGCCGCGCGCCAGAAGGCCGGGCGTCACCCGGAAGTCGAAGGCCACCTGCGAGAACGTGTTGAAGTTGAGCGTGGACAGCGAGGCCCCATCGCAGTACACGTAGGCGAGGGTCCCGCCGATCGCGCCGCCCAGCAGCGACAGCAGGAGCGCCTCCATCATCACCGACACCACCACCGGCGCGCCCCCGAAGCCGATCGCGCGGAGGGTGGCGATCTCGACCTGGCGGCTCGCGATCGCCGAGTACATGCAGTTGAGCGCGCCGAAGGTCGCGCCGATCGCCATGAAGGTCGCCACCGTGTAGCCGAGCACGTTGATCAGCGTCGACAGCACGGTGGCCTGCTTGGCGTAGTACTCGGGCTCGCGCAGGACGGTGATCGAGAAGCGCGGATCGCGGCCGACCGAGTCGCGGAAGGCGGCGAGGCCTCGGTCGGAGCCGTCGGCGAGGCGGGCGGTGACCGACTGGTAGCCGGTGCGCCGGAACGCGGACATCGCGACCTCGGCGTCGGCCCAGATCTCGGACTCGTGCACGTCGCCGCCGCTGGTGAAGATGCCGACCACCGTCCAGTCGCTGTCGCGGAAGGCGATGCGGGAGCCCACCGTGAGGCCGGCGAACTGGGCCGCCGCCTTCCGCCCCACGATGACCTCGCGGATGCCGGGCTCGAAGCGGCGGCCCTCGATGAGCCGGGCCTCGTCGCGGATGGTGAAGGCGGCGCGCTGCACGCCGCGGAACGGCACGTTGTTGGGATCGGTCTCCCCCTTGCGGGGCAGGTCCACCATCACCACGAGCTCCGCCGAGGCCTCCGGCCGCCCGCCCGCGTCGCGGGCCACCCCGGGCAGCGCGGCCAACAGGACCGCCTGGTCGCGGCCGACGCCGCTGGACAGCTCGGCGTCGGAGCCGGCGCGCAGCATGATCACGCGGTCGCTGCGTCCCGTGCTCGCCAGCGTGTAGCGAAAGCCCTCAGACATCGCGAGCACCGAGACGAGCACGCCGACCACCCCCGCGATGCCGACCACCACCACCAGCGACGTGCCGATCCGCTGCGGCAGGTTCTGCAGGTTCATCAACGTGATGGCGAGGATCTGATTCAGGCTGCGCATCGGCTACCAACGCGGGCCGGTACGGCATTGATCTGATTGGGGGGGAGCGGCGTCGCTCCTCCCCCAAGCCCCCCCACCGCACAATTTCGACGCGCTTGGCCTGGTACGGTTTGCGTTGCCATGTTCGTTTCGACTCTACTGGTGGCCCGAGAGGGCGTCGACGATCTTGAGGCGGCTGGCGCGCCAGGCGGGGGGAAAGCCGATGATGAGCGCGACGGCGGCCGCGATGGCGGCGGCGAGGAGCCAGGTCTCGGCGCCGACGAAGAGGGGCGGGAAGCGGCCGCCGGTGGCGCCGTTGAGCCCGGGCATGGCGGCGACGGCGGCGCTCATGCCCAGCGCGCCGCCCAGGGCCAGGAGCAGCACCGCCTCGGCGAGCACGAGCGCGGTGATCTTGCCGTCCGAGAAGCCGAGCGTCTTGAGGATGGCCAGCTCGGGCACCCGCTCGCGGATGGACTGGGCCATGGTGTTGCCGGTCAGGATCAGGATGGTGAAGAAGACCGCGAGCAGGATGCGGCTCACCAGCGCGCCGATGTCGCCGATCTGCTTGGCGAAGCCCAGCGCGAACTCCTTCTCGGGCTGCGTCTTGGTCTCGTCGGGCGAGTTCATGAACAGCCCGTCGATGGCCGCGGAGATCCCGCGCGCCTGGGTCGAGTCGGCGATCCGCTCGATGTACCAGCCGGTCTTGCCGCGGCCGGATTGCCGCGCCTCGTCGAAGTAGGCCACGTTGATCAGCACCATGTCGGTGTTGCCGCGGATGGCCGGATCCTCGGCGTCGATGGTGCCCACCAGGTCGAACTCCCAGGCCATGCTGCCGTCGGTCTTCGGATGGATCTCCGAGCTGATCGGCAGCTTCTGCCCGATCTTCCAGCCGAAGCGGTCGACGAGCCGCTGGCCGGCCAGCGCGCCGGTGCGGGTCTTGATGAAGGCCTCCCGGTGCGCGGGCGAGACCGTGAACTCCGGGTACATGTCGAGGTAGCGGTTCGGGTCCACCGCGAAGACCGGGAAGGCGTTGGACTCGTTCTGGTACTTGGCGCCGAACCAGTCCGCGTAGGCCACCCCCACCACGCCCGGCACCTGCTCGATCCGCCGCAGGTAGGCCATCGGCAGCGGCTCGATGATCGAGTAGCGCGCGGTGGTGAGCAGCCGCTTGGCGTCGGCGGCATCGGCGCCCGACTCGAAGGCGACCTGCACCGCCTGCAGGAGCCCGAAGAGCGCGAAGGCCACCACGATCGACAGCAGGGTGAGGATCGTGCGCGTCTTCTTCCGGAAGAGTCCGGCCCAGAGGAGCGGGAGATATCTCACGCCGAGCGCGACTCCGCGGTCATGGTGCCCTTGTCCAGGTGCACGCGCCGGCGCGCGTATTCCGCCGCCTTGGGGTCGTGGGTGACCATCACGATCGTCTTGCCGTGCTCCCGGTTCAGCATCTGCAGCAGCCGCAGCACGTCGTCGGCGGTGGCGCGGTCCAGGTCGCCGGTCGGCTCGTCGCACACGAGCAGCGTGGGATCCGAGACGATGGCCCGCGCGATGGCCACCCGCTGTTCCTGGCCGCCGGACAGCTCGCGCGGCTTGTGCCGCGCCCGGTCGCTCAGGCCGACCAGGGTCAGGGCGATGTGGGCGCGCCGCCTCCGCTCCGACGCGGGCAGATCGGTGAGCAGCAGCGGCAGCTCCACGTTGCGCTGGGCGGAGAGCGCGGGCAGCAGATTGTAGAACTGGAAGACGAAGCCCACGTGGGCGGCCCGCCACGCGGCCAGATCGCCGCCGGACAGCCGATCGATGCGGCGGCCCGCCACCACGATGGTGCCGCCGGTCGGCGAGTCGAGCCCTCCGATGAGGTTGAGCAGGGTGGTCTTGCCGGAGCCGGAGGGACCCATGAGGGCCACGAAGTCACCGCGCGGGATGTCGAGATCCACGCCGTGCAGCACCTCGATGCGCTCGCGGCCGCGGTGGTAGACCTTGGTCACGCCGCGGATCTCGACCAGGCACTCCACGCGGATCGCCTACTTGCCGTCGGCCGGCTTGACCGCCTGGCCGTCGCGCAGGGCGGCGGCCGGCGAGAGGACGACCCGCTCGCCGTCGCGCAGGCCGCTCACCACCCGCCGCTGGCCGCCCGTGTCCGGTCCGAGGGTCACCGCGCGGCGCTCCACCCGGCCGTCGGCGTACACGAAGACCACCGATCCGTTGCCCTCCGCGCGCACCGCCTCCGGCGGCACGAGCACGCCGGTGACCGCGGGCGCGACGGCGCCCCCGGCCGGCTTCGACTCCAGGAAGCCCACTCGCACCCCCATGTCCGGCACGATGCGCGAATCCTTCGACTTGATCGCGATGCGAACCTTCACGGTGGCCTTGGTGCGGTCCGCGGTCGGGATGATCGCGATGACCTCGCCGGGGATCTTCCAGTCCGGGTAGGCGTTGAGGGTGGCCTCCACCGGCTGGCCGGCCGCGACGCGGTTGATGTACGACTCGTTGACGTCGACCTGGATCTCCAGCGAGTCCATGTCGACGATGGTGCCGATGCCGGTGCGGGTGAAGCCGCCGCCCGCGGAGATCGGCGAGATCATCTCGCCGGGCTGCGCCGACTTGGCCACCACCACGCCGCCGAAGGGGGCGCGGATGACCGTGTTGTCCAGCTGCACCTGCGCGACCGACACCGACTCCTGCGCCACCTTGATCTGCTCCTGGGTGGACAGCAGCCGCGCGCGCAGCATGTCGCGCTGGGCGAGCGCGGCGTCGAGCGATTGCGGGCTCACCAGCGCGCGGTCGTAGAGGCCCTGCTGCCGCGCGTAGTCTCGCTCCGCCTGCTCGAGCTGGGCGCGCACCTCGGCGAGCTGGGAGCGCGCGGCCGACAGCTGGGCGCGGGCGAGGTCGAGCTGCGCGCGCGCCTCGGTGTCGTCCAGGCGCGCGAGGACCGCGCCCTCGCGCACCCGCATGCCCTCCTCGATCAGCACCTCGGTGACCTTGCCGGTGATCTTGGCCGACACGGTGGCCTGCCGGCGCGCGGTGACGTAGCCGCTGGCGTCGAGCACCGAGCCGGGGCCTCCCCCGGCGGTGGCCGCGCGCGCCACCGTGAGCTGTACCGTCGGCGGCCGCATGCGCGCCCAGCCGAGCCAGGCGCCGACCGCGGCGGCCACGAGCACGATCGCGACGATTGCGTACCGACGTGTCCGTCGGCGCGGCGGGCGATCCGCGCTGCGGTCGATGCGGAGCTGGTCCAGGAGCTCTCGAGACATGGAGGTCTCAGTGTGCCACACCCGGCCGCGGTGGTAGAATCAGCCGCGGAAATTTTGACGCTCGCTGAGCCTGGAGGGGACATGGACCTGGTCGCCAAGCGCTTCGCGGACACGGTCGTCCTCTTCCCGGTGGGCCGCATCGATCACGCGACCGCCGAGCCGCTCCGCGACGCGATCGCCCCCCACGTGGGCCCGTCCGCGTCCGGGCGGGATCGGGTCGTGATCGATCTGAGCGGCGTGGAGTACATCAGCAGCGTCGGGCTCCGCGTGCTCATGGTCGCCTCGAAGGAGGCGAAGGCGCACGGCCGCACCCTCGCGGTCTGCGGGCTGCAGCCGGTGGTGCGCGAGATCTTCGAGATCAGCCGCTTCAACCTGGTGCTCAAGGTGTTCGCGACCCTGCGGGAGGCGCTCACCGCGGTGTCGCCCGCTGCGCTCGCCGCGTTCGAAGCCGCCTGACCGTTCGCCATGCGCGTTCGCTTCTGGGGCACCCGCGGCTCGATCCCGGTGGCCATGTCCTCGGCCGAGGTGCAGCGCAAGCTGGTGACCGCGCTGGTGGCCGCGGCCGGGCGCGGCCTCGACACGCCGGGCAAGGCCCGCGCGTTCGTGGAGCGGGAGCTCGACTTCTCGGTCTCGCACACCTTCGGGGGCAACTCCTCGTGCGTGGAGCTGGAGACGGGCGACGAGGACTACACGCTGTGCGACGTCGGCAGCGGCGCGCGCGTGTTCGGCAATCACGTGCTGGCCACCCGCGGGCCGGCCGGTCATCGCTTCCACGTCTTCATGTCGCACCTGCACTGGGACCACATCATGGGGTTCCCCTTCTTCATGCCCGCCTATCTGCCCGGCAATCACGTGCGCATCTACGGCTGTCACGACACGCTCGAGGAGGCGTTTCGCCGGCAGAACGCGGCGCCCTCGTTCCCGGTGGACTTCTCGCGCATGGGCGCGCAGATCGAGTTCATCCGTCTCGAGCCCGAGCGCGAGTACGACATCGCGGGCATGCGGGTGCGGGCGAAACGGCAGCATCACGGCGGCGTGTCCTACGGATACCGCTTCGAGAAGCAGGGCCGGGTCGTGGTCTACTCCACCGACTCCGAGCACAAGCAGGCCGATCCGCAGGAGACCAAGGCCTTCGTGGAGTTCTTCCGCGACGCGGACGTGGTGATCTTCGACGCGCAGTACTCGCTCGCCGACGCGGCCTCGGTCAAGGAGGACTGGGGGCACTCGAGCAACGTGGTGGGCGTGGAGCTGTGTCAGCTCGCGCGGGCGCGCCGGCTCTGCCTCTATCACCACGAGCCGATCTTCGACGACGAGCGCCTCGCCGCCCTCCTCGCCGAGACGCGCCGGCTCGAGGAGATCACGCGGGGCGATCACCGGGTGGAGGTGCTCGCCGCCTACGACGGTCTGGAGATCGCGCTCTGAGGCGACCGGTCTGAGCGCGAGTGCTCCGGAGCGCCCGCACTGGGCCGAGCGCCGGTGGATCCGCGCGCTCCGTGGCGGTCGAGGCCAGCCGGTCGGCATCCTGCTGCTGGCCCTGCTGCTGGTGGCGGTGTTCCCCGACGTCCCCGGCTTCCGCCTGCTCCGGCTCGCCTCCTTCGATACCTACCACCGCGTCATGCCGCGGATCCCGCGCTCCGAGCCGGTGGTCATCGTCGCCATCGACGAGGACAGCCTGCGGCTTCACGGCCAGTGGCCGTGGCCTCGCAGCTGGCTGGCCCGGCTGGTGTCAAGGGTGGCCGACGCGCAACCGGCGGCGATCGGCCTCGACATCCTGATGCCCGAGCCGGATCGGCTCTCGCCGATGCGGCTGCCCGGCCTCGTGGAAGAGCTGGATCCCGCCCTCGCGCAGCGGCTCGCCGCGCTGCCCGACAGCGATGCGCTGCTCGCGCGAGCCCTGCGCGATCGACGCGTGGTGCTCGCGGTGGCCGGCCTCGAGCAGCCGGACCCGGCCCGGCCCCCCGGTCGGGGCTTCGCCCCGGTGCGCGCCTTCGGCGGCGACCCGGGGCCGTTCGTCCGGCGCTTCGCGGCGGCCCTGGGCAGCGTGGACACGATCGATGCGGCCGCCGCGGGCCGCGGCGTCATCAGCGTCGATCCCGAGGGCGGCGTGGTGCGCCGCATGCCCCTGCTCGTGTCCGTCGGCGGCACGCTGGCGCCCTCGCTCGGCGTCGAGCTGCTCCGAGTGGCCGCGGGCGCGCCCGCGCTCTCGGTCCGGGTGGGATCCGGGGGAATCGACGCCGTCGCGGTGAGCGATCTGGCGGTGCCCGCCGAGCGCGACGGCCAGGTGTGGGTCTACTGCAGCCGCCATCGACCCGAGCGCTTCGTGTCCGCATCCGCGGTGCTGGCCGGACAGGTCGATCCGGCGCGCTTCCGGGGCCGGCTCGTCCTGATCGGAGTGACCGCGCTCGGGTTGTCCGACTACCAGGCGACGCCGGTCGCCGACCGGATGGCCGGCGTCGAGCTGCACGCGCAGCTGCTCGAGGGCATCATCGATCGCGCCCTGCTGTCCCGGCCGCCCCTGGCCCGCGGCCTCGAGCTGGCCGCCCTGGCCGTGACCGGCCTCCTGCTGATCGGGGGCGTGCCCCGCGTGCGGCCGCGGACGTCGGTCGCGCTCTTCCTGCTCCTGGCCGCGGCGCTCGTCGCCCTCGGCTTCATCCTGTTCGCCGGCCGCGGCCTCCTCCTGGACTGGGCCACGCCGGTCCTGGCCCTGGGCATCCTCTATACGGTCATGCTGGCATTGACCCTGACCGAGACCGAGAGCCAGCGGCGGGCGCTGCGTGTCGAAGTGGAGCGGCAGCGCGAGGCGGCGGCCCGGCTCGCCGGCGAGCTGGAGGCGGCGCGCCGGATCCAGATGGGCACGCTGCCCCGGCCGGCGGCGGCCTTTCCCGGCGAGAAGCGCTTCGAGGTCGACGCCAGCCTCGAGCCGGCGCGGGAGGTCGGCGGCGACCTGTACGATTTCTTCCGGTTGGACGACGACCATCTCTTCTTCATGATCGGCGACGTCTCCGGCAAGGGTCTTCCCGGCAGCCTGTTCATGGCGATCAGCAAGGCGCTGTACAAGTCCACCGTTCTGCGCCGGCACGGACAGGTCGCCGCGATGATGCGCGAGGCCGACGCGGAGATCTCGCGCGACAACGCGGAGGCCCTCTTCGTCACCGTGGTGGCCGGGATCCTCGACGCGCGCTCCGGCGAGCTCGAGTACTGCAGCGCGGGCCACGAGCCGCCGTTGCTGCGATCGCGCGCCGGTGGCGGGATCGAGCGCCTGCAAGAAGGCGGGGGGCCGCCGCTCTGCGCGGTGGACGGCTTTCCCTATACCGCCGCCTCCCGCACGCTCGCGCCGGGCGACACCCTCGTGCTGATCACCGACGGCATCACCGAGGCGGCGCGCGAGGACGGACGGCTCTACGGCCGCGCCCGGCTCGAGACCGTTCTGACCGGTCTCGGCCCCGCCGCGAGCGCCGCCGAGGTCGGCGAGGCCATCCGTCGTGACGTGACGCTCTTCACGGGTGGCGCCGAGCCCTCGGACGACATGGCCATCCTCGTCATTTGCTTCAACGGTCCCCCTCCCCCTCTCCCCTCACGGGAGAGGCCAGGGTGAGGGGTGGCGGAGCGCTCTACCGGACGTTCACTTCCACCCGCCGGTTCCGCGGCTCCGCGACCTCGTCGGCGGTGGGCACCAGCGGCTCGCGCTCGCCACGTCCCTCGACCCGGATGCGGTCGGCCGCGATGCCCGCCTTCACCAGCTCGTCGCGCACCCGCGCGGCCCGCCGCAGCGACAGCGCGTCGTTGAAGGGCAGGGTGCCGACACGGTCGGTGTGCCCGATCACGACGACCTCGGGCGCGGGGCGCCTGGCGATCTCGCCCGGGATGGTGCTCACGATCTGCTGCGATTCGGGCGTCAGCTCGTCACGACCCTCGAGGAAATAGAGGAGGAACGAGATGGGGCGTCCGGGCTGCGCTTCCAGCGCCGAGCCGAAGGCCTGCTTGGCCTCCTGCTCGGTCACCGTGCCGGGCTCGACACGCCCGGGCTCCTTCACCCGCGCGGCGGCGTACGGCTGATCGAGCACCGCCACGCGGCCGGCGCTGTCCACGCTGAGCGCGCCGGTCTTGCCTTCCGCGCCGGGCAGCAGCACGTAGAGATCGTCGCGCGCCGGCTTGGCGCAGCCGGCCAGCAGCAGGAGCGCGAGTGACGCGAAGCCGGCCCGGCGCATGCCGATGGCGGCGCGTCAGTCCTTCGGGGCGCCGGTGCGCACCAGGAACTCGGTGCCGCGCACCCCGAGCACCGCCGCGGGCGTCTTCACCTTCATGGCGTCGGGCGATTGCTTGGCCAGCTTGCCGGACACCACCGCGAGCGTGCCCTGCTTGAGCGAGCTCTCGAAGGCGCCCTGGTGGGTCGTGGAGTCGTAGGCGAATTGGTCGATGGCGAGCACACTGTTGGGTCCGGCGGACAGCAGGCTGTTGTCGAGGAACGTGATGCCCACCGAGCCGCCGGTACCGGTTGTCACCACGTCGCCGGCCTGCACCGCGGCGCCCACCTCGGCCGGCCGCTTCTGGCCCGCGCGCTCGATCTGCACGGTGCCGCGCGCCACCTTGACGTGCCCGGCCTCCTGCGCGGCGGCCGAGATCGGCAGCGCGGCCAGCAGGACCGCGGCCCCCGCCCGCGACCAGAACGACGAACGTGACATGTGGATTCTCCTCTCGGGTGTGGCGGCGGGATCCATTGTGGGCGCCCGCGCGAGCCATATAATAGCGCAAGGCGGGCGCGCACGGTCCGGGTGACGGGCGGGCTCCCGCGACGTCACGGAGGTCCCATGACCAGGAAGCGCATCAGCTCCGGCTCCACCTTCGAGAAGCAGATCGGCTACTCCCGAGCCGTCGTGGCGGGCGACTGGGTGCTGGTGTCCGGCACCACCGGCTTCGACTACGCCACCATGTCCATCGCGGACGATATCCTCCAGCAGACCGAGCAGTGCCTGAAGAACATCGAGGCTGCCCTGCGCGAAGCCGGATCCAGCCTGCGGGACGTCGTGCGCGTGACGTACATCCTGCCCGACGGCGCCGAGTTCGAGCGCTGCTGGCCGGTGCTCCGGCAGTACTTCGGCGAGGTGCGGCCCGCCGCCACCATGATCTCGGCCGGGCTCGCCGATCCGCGCATCAAGATCGAGATCGAGGTCACCGCGCTCAAGGGCTCGTGAGCCATTACGATGTCTGGCCGCCGGTGATCCGCTGGGGCGTCTGGCTCGTGCTCGAGGCGACCGCGACCGGGCATTCGCCGAGCGGCTGGCCATGACCGCCGGCGCCCGTCATAGCCGCGTGTTCCCGGCCCGCCGGGACGTCCTGCCGCAGGTCGACGCCTTTCTGGGCGAGGTGTGCGCGGTGGGCGGGCTCGCACGTGAGACGTGCCTGCGTCTCACCCTCCTCGTCGAGGAGCTGTTCACCAATACGGTGACGCACGGCCACGGATCCGACAGCGAGGCGCCGGTGCGGCTCGAGTGCGAGGTCACGCCCGGGCGTATCTCGCTCATCTACGAGGACACCGGTCCCGAGCACGATCCGTTCGCCCGGATCATCGCCCCCGACGACGCGGCTGATGTCGAGGACCGGCCGGTGGGCGGCCTCGGCGTGCTGCTCGTGTCCGCGATGGCCCAGCAGGTGGAGTACCACCGCGTCGGCGACCGGAACCGCATCTCGCTCGTCATCGAAGCGCTGTCCTGAGCCCGGCCGCGGCGATCCCGGCCGAGCCTAGGCAGGCCGGGCCCTCCCTGCTACCATCCCCGCGGAGGTTCCCCATGAACTGGAAGTCCGAGATGGACGAGCTGAGGCGCCGCGAGGAGTTCGCGGAGCGCCTGGGCGGCCCCGAGCGGGTGAAGCGGCAGCACGACGGCGGGCGCTACACGATTCGCGAGCGCATCGCCCGACTGGTGGACGCCGACAGCTTCCACGAGATCGGCAAGATCGCGGGGAAGGCCTCCTACGACGCGCGCAACGACCTGAAGGAGCTGACGCCCTCGAACTTCGTCTTCGGCCGCGCCCGTATCGACGGCCGGCCGGTGGTGGTCGGCGGGGACGACTTCACGGTGCGCGGCGGCTCGGCCGACGCCACCATCAAGGGCAAGCACAATCAGTGCGAGCAGATGGCCAACGAGCTGCGCCTGCCGCTCATTCGTCTGGTGGAGGGTTCCGGCGGCGGCGGCTCGGTGAAGACGATCGAGACCACCGGCCGCGCCAACGTGCCCGGCGTCTCCGGCTGGGAGTGGGTCGTCAACAGCATCGGCACCGTGCCGCGCGTCGCGCTGGGCCTGGGCTCGGTGGCCGGCCTCGGCGCCGCGCACCTGGCCGCCGCGCATCTCTCGGTGATGGTGAAGGACCAGTCGGCGCTCTTCGTGGCCGGCCCGCCGGTGGTCGAGCGGCTCGGTCAGAAGCTCACCAAGAACCAGCTCGGAGGCTGGCAGATCCAGCTCAAGTCGGGCGCGGTGGACCTGGCGGTGGACACCGAGGAGGACGCCTTCGCGGTGGCGCGGCGGTTCCTCTCGTACTTGCCGTCCTCCATCTACGAGCTGCCTCCACGCGGCCCGCAGACCGACGATCCCGCGCGGCGCGAGGAGTGGCTCAGCGACGCGGTGCCGCGCGACATCCGCAAGCCGTACAAGATGCGCGCGATCGTCGAGGCGGTGGTGGACCGCGAGTCGTTCTTCGAGATCCAGCCGCTCTACGGCCGCGCGATCATCACCGGGCTGGCTCGGCTCGACGGCTGGCCGGTGGCGGTGCTGGCCAGCGATCCGTACTTCTACGGCGGGGCGTGGACCGCGGACACCTGCCAGAAGGTGGAGCGCTTCGTCGACTTCGCGCAGACCTTCCACCTGCCGGTGGTGTACCTGGTCGATTGCCCGGGCTTCCTGATCGGGCTCGAGGCCGAGCAGACCGGCACCATCAAGCAGGGCGTGCGCGCGATGTCGGCGATCTGGCAGTCCACCATTCCGTGGTGCGCGGTCATCATCCGCAACGTGTTCGGGGTGGCCGGCGCCGCCCACAAGCCGGGGGCGCGCTACGGGCCGCGATACGCGTGGCCGTCCGGCCGCTGGGGCTCGCTGCCGCTCGAAGGCGGCATCGAGGCCGCCTACCGCGCCGACCTCGACGCGGCCGCCGATCCCGCGGCCAAGATGATCGAGATCGAGGAGCGGCTGCAAAAGCTCCGCTCGCCGTTCCGCTCCGCGGAGTCGTTCTGGATCGAGGAGATCATCGACCCGCGGGCCACGCGCCCGCTGCTCTGCGAGTTCGTGGAGCTGGCCGCGCCGCTGCGCGAGCCGGGGCCCTTCACGCATCGCATGCGGCCCTGAAAGGCACTCCAGACATGGCGTACCAGGCGTTCGATCTGACCGGCAAGACCGCGATCGTCACCGGCGGCAACAGCGGCATCGGCCTCGGCATGGCGGAGGCGATGGCCCAGGCCGGCGCCGCGGTCTGCATCTGGGGCACCAACGAGGACAAGAATGTGCACGCGCTGGCCCGTCTGCACGCCACCGGCGCGAAGGCCCTCGCGCTCCGGTGCGACGTGAGCGACGAGGCCGCGGTGGACCGCGCCTTCGCGGACACCGTGAACGCCCTGGGTGGTGTGGACGCCTGCTTCGTCAACGCGGGCGTCTCGGGCCGCGGTCCGGCGCCCAGCTTCGCGGAGATGACCACCGAGGAGTGGCACCGCGTGCTGCGGGTCAACCTGGACGGCGCCTTCTTCACGCTGCGGACGGCGGCGCGCCACATGATCGCCCGGGGCGAGGGCGGCTCGCTCGCGGTCACCGCGAGCCTGGCCGCGCTCGAGGGCTCGCCGCTCAGCGCTCACTACGCGGCCAGCAAGGGCGCCATGCTCTCGGTGATGCGGGCGCTCTCGGTGGGGCTGGCCCGCCACAAGATCCGGGTCAACGCCATCGTGCCGGGCTGGATCGATACCCCGATGACCGAGAAGGCCCTCCACGGCGACGCCTTCAAGTCCCGCGTGCTGCCCCGCGTCCCGGTGCGGCGCTGGGGCACCGGCGCCGACTTCGGCGGCATCGCGGTCTATCTCGCCAGCGACGCCAGCAGCTACCACACCGGCGACACCTTCGTCATCGACGGCGGCTACGCCATCTTCTAGGACCCTCACCCTGCCCTCTCCCTGGAAGGGAGAGGGCAGGGGGGCAGACGCTCTCCGCGCGCCAACCCTCTCCCCTCAGGGGAGAGGGCAGGGTGAGGGGTGGTGCTTTGGCGCCTAATCCCTCCTCCACTCCCCCGGGCGCAGCGCTCCGAGCGTGTACGGCCCCACCGCCGCGCGGATCAGCCGCAGCGTCGGATGCCCCACCGCCGCCGTCATCCGGCGTACTTGCCGGTTGCGCCCCTCGCGGAGCCCGATCTCGAGCCACGCGGTCGGAATAGCCGCGCGCCGGCGAATCGGCGGATGCCGCGGCCAGAGCGTCGCCGGTTCGGCGATGCGTCGCACGCGCGCGGGCCGCGTGCGCCCGTCTCCGAGGATCACGCCTCGTCGCAGCCGGTCCAGCGCCTCCGCCGCCGGCTCGCCCTCGACCTGGGCCCAGTACGTCTTCTCCACGTGATGCCGCGGATCCGCGAGCTGCGCCTGCAGCGCGCCGTCGTCGGTGAGGACCACCAGGCCCTCGCTGTCGTGATCGAGGCGGCCGGCCGGATACACGTCGCGGACCGGCACGAGGTCGGCCAGGGTCGGCCGCCCGGCCCGGTCGGTGAACTGGCAGAGCACGCCGAACGGCTTGTTGACGAGGATCAGGGTCACTCGGGCTGGAGCGCCGCCATCTGGCTCGGATCGAGCTCGAGCCAGACCTTCTCGTCGACCTCGAAGACCTCGTGCGGGCGCGTGGTCACCCGCAGCGCGAGCCGGGTCCCCGCCGGGCGCACCGTGTAGTCCCAGTGCTCCCCCAGGTACGCGCGCTGAACCAGCCGGCCCGGCACCACCGCGGCGCGGGTGCTCGGCGGCGGCTGACGGTGCAGCACGATCGACTGCGGGCGCAGCGAGAAGCCGACGCGGCCCTCGATCGCGGCGGGCTCGGGAAAGGCGCGGCGCGGAATCGTGAAGCCGTCGAAGACCACGTCGTCGCCCCGGCTCTCGCCGTCGAGCAGGTTGGTGCGGCCGATGAATCCGGCCACGAAGCGCGTGCGCGGGCGCGCGTAGAGCGCGCGCGGGGCGTCCACCTGCTCGACCCGCCCCTGGTTCATGACCGCGATGCGGTCGGAGGCCACCATCGCCTCGGCCTGATCGTGGGTGACGTACACCGTGGTGATGTGGAACTCGTCGTGGAGGCGCCGGATCTCGTAGCGCATCTCCTCGCGCAGGTTCGCGTCGAGGTTGCTGAGCGGCTCGTCGAGCAGGAGCACCGCCGGCTGCACCACGATGGCTCGGGCCAGGGCCACGCGCTGCTGCTGGCCGCCCGATAGCTCCTGCGGATAGCGGCTCGCGAGGTGGCCCATCTGCACGACCTCGAGGATGCGGCCCACTCGCTCGCGGATCTCGGCCTTGGGCCGGCGACGGACCTCGAGGCCGAAGGCGACATTCTCGGCGACCGTCATGTTGGGCCAGATCGCGTAGCTCTGGAAGATCATCGACATGTTGCGCTTCTCGGGCGGCAGCGAGGAGCCGGGCGACGAGACGACGCGCCCGTCCATCGCGATGGTGCCCTCGCTCGGGGCCAGGAAGCCCGCGATCATGCGGAGGGTGGTGGTCTTGCCGCAGCCCGACGGGCCGAGCAGCGAGACGAACTCGCCGGGCGTCAGGATCAGGCTGAAGCGGTCCACCGCGGTCACCGCGCCGAAGCGGCGGCTCACGTCGGTCAGCACGAGGCGGCTCACGTGGCGGTCCTTCGCAAGAGGAAGTCGCGGCCGATCAGGCGGAAGCCCAGCAGCACCATCGCGACCGTGACCGCCACCAGGATGAGGCCCATCGAGGAGAGCAGCTCGAAGTTGCCCTCGTCGCTCTTGTCGAAGAGGAGGACGGAGAGCACCTGGGTTCCGGTCGTGTAGAGGAAGATGGCGGAGGACAGCTCGCGGGTGGCCGGAATGAACACCAGGATGAACGCGCCCGCGAGTCCGCGCTGCAGCAATGGGGCCACCACCCGCCGCAGCGCGAGGAGCCGGCTGCCGCCCAGGATGCGCGCGGCATCCTCCAGCTCGGGATTGATGCTGCGCAGTGCCGCGTCGCTGTTGGTGTAGGCGATGGGCAGGAAGCGGGTGGCGAAGGCCAGGATCAGGATCCACGCGGTGCCGTAGAGCACCAGCGGCTTCGCGGTGTAGGCCGCGTAGAAGCCGATGGCGAGCACGATCCCGGGAATCACGAAGGGCGCCATCGCCACGTAGGTGAGCACGCGGCCGAACGGCACCAGCCGTCGGGCCACGATGTAGGCGATCGCGAGGGCCAACCCGAGGGCAATGAGCGAGGCGGCCGCCGCGTAGACGAAGGTGTTCAGCGTGGCCATGCGGGTGGCGGTCTGGTCGAAGAGCACGAAGCGCAGGTTGCGGAGCGTGACGTTGTCCCACGAGAAGCCGCGGCCCCAGGCCCGGGCAAAGGCAGCCTGCAGGATCACCGCCATCGGCATGAAGAAGGACAGCGACGTGATGAGCAGGCAGTACCCGAGCATCACCCAGCGCCAGGGGCCCAGGTGCATCAGCCGCCGCTCGCCTCCCTTGCCGGTGAGAGCCACGAAGCCCTTGCGCGCGATGATCCAGTACTGCAGCCAGAACAGGGAGACGGTGATCAGCAGCAGCGGCATCGCGTAGGCGGCGGCCACCTGCACCCGGGGCGGGAACTCGAACATCTGCCAGAGCGTGGTGGTCATCACCTGGAAGCGCGCGGGCAGGGCGATGAGCGCGGGCGAGCCGAAGAGCGCGATGGCTTCGAGGAATACCACGATGAACGCGCCCATGATGGCGGGCAGGGCCAGCGGCAGGGTCACCCGGAGGGTGGTGCGGAGCGCGCCCGCCCCGAGCGTGCTCGCCGCGTCCTCCATCTCCGAGGAGATCAGCTCGAGCGCGGAGCGGGTGAACACGAACATGTACGGGAACGAGTAGCAGGAGATGACCAGCACGAGGCCGGTCATGCTGTAGACGTTGAACGGCCCGGCGCTGGCGCCGGTCAGCGCGGAGTAGATGCGGTTGAGCCAGCCCGCGTTGGGCCCGGCCATGAGGATCCAGGCCACCGCGCCCAGATAGTTCGGCATGATGAACGTGCCGAGCACCGCGGCCCACACCAGGCTCTTGGCCGGCATGTCGGTGCGGGACACCGCCCACGCCATCGGCACGCCGAAGATGGTACAGACCACCGCCACCGAGAGGCCGACGATCATCGAGTTGATCAGCGCCTCGACGTTGCGCCAGCGTCCGTAGGCGGCGGCGTAGTTCTCGAGGGTGAAGGCGCCGGTATCCGGATGCTCGAAGCTCGCCCACAGCAGGCGGGCGAGCGGATTGATCACGAGCAACAGTAGCAGCGCGATCAGTAGCAGCCAGACGACGAGCGAGCGGTCAGATGCCAAAGGTCTCGCGGAACAGCTCCTTGACCTCGGGGATGCCCTTCTCGATCTCGGTCGCGGAGGGACGGATGGTCTTGACGTCCGTGAGAGGCCGGGCCCCCGCCATCGGCTTGACGTGCTTGTTCACCGGGTCCTGGTACTGCTGCACCATGACTTCGTTGCCCTCGCGGCTCAGGAGGTACTCGATGAAGAGCCGGGCCGCGTTGGGCGCCGGCGCGTTCTTGACGATGCCGGAAGCCGAGACCATCAGGATCGCGCCGTCCTCGGGATAGACCACCGCGAGCGGGTTGCCCTTCGCCTTGCTTTCCAGCGTGGTGGCGGCGGGCCCCGCGGCGACGATCGATTCCTTGGCGTTCAGCATGGTCACGGTGTCGTTGATGGAGCGCCCGATGCGCGGCTTGTTCTGCTCGAGCTTCTTGAAGAAGTCCCAGCCGTAGAGCTTCTTCATCTCCACGACCCACGTGCCCACGTAGCCGCTGAAGCCGGGATGGCCGATGGACACCTTGCCCTTCCACTTGGGATCGGTCAGGTCCATCCACTTCTTCGGCGCCTCGGTGGCGGAGACGACGCTCGTGTTGTAGGTGATGAGCACGAGACCGGCCGCGGTGGCCACGAACTGGTCGTCCGGGTCGTTGAAGGCGCGGAACGCGTCGACCAGCTCGGGCAGGTTCTTGGGCTTGTAGGGCTGCAGCCACCCGTCCTTCTTCATCCGGGTGTAGTGGCTCTGGTCGGTCGAGCTGATCACCGAGGCCTGCGCGATGCCCGCCTTCTGGTCCTGGGCCAGCCGCTGGTAGGCCACCTGCGCGGTGGTGCGGATGTAGTTGCACTTCACGCCCGGATACTTCTTCTCGAAGCCCTGGCAGAGGGCGGCCGCGGTCTCCGAGTTGTAGTGCGCGGTGTACCAGGTGAACTCCTTCTCCTTCTTGGCCGCCTCGTGGAGCGCCGCCTCGCCGTCGAAGGCCAGGACCGGGCCGGCCGTCGCCAGGGCGAGCGCGATCAGGATGGCGAGCGCCGCGGGGAGTGATCGATGGCTGAGGGTCATGAGCCGTCTCCTCCTTCGAGGACCGCGTGACTTCACATCGGCTACCGTCCGGTGAAGCGGGGCGGGCGCTTCTCCACGAAGTGCGCGACGCCTTCCTTGAAGTCTTCGCTGGTGAAGCTGCGGGTCATCTCCTCGCCGGCCACCGCGGTGGCCTCGGCGAGGGACTGGAACTGCGCCTCCCAGATCTGGCGCTTCATGACCCGGATCGAGCGCGGGGAGACCAGGTCCGCCATGTCGCGCGCGTAGGCGCGGACGTCGTCCATCAGCGACGCGGCCGGCCTCACCTGCGACACCAGCCCCATGCCGAGCGCCTCCGCCGCGGAGATCTTGCGCGCGCTCAGGAGCAGGTCGAGGCCGTGCTGCAGCCCGACCAGTCGCGGCAGCATCCAGCTCACCCCATGCTCGGCGATGAGCCCGCGCCGCGAGAACGCGGTGGTGAAGACCGCGGCGTCGGCCGCGATGCGCAGGTCGCAGTAGAGCGCGATCACCAGGCCGAGGCCGGCGGTGGCGCCGTTCAGCGCGGCGATGATCGGCTTGGGCACCGTCGGGAAGTAGGCGTAGGGCCCGCGGAAGTCGGCGCGCATCGACGCATCTGCGGCCGACGCGGATCGCGCCGGGCGCTCGTCGCTCTCGCGCACCGTCCCGGCGTCCACGATGCCGGAGAGCAATTGCATGTCAGCGCCCGCGCAGAAGCCGCGGCCGGCCCCGGTGAGGATGATCACCCGGACCGACTCGTCACGGGCCGCTTCGTCCATCGCCTGCCGCACCTCGCGCCCCATCACGCCGGTCCACGCGTTGAGCTTCTCGGGACGATTCAGCGTGACGGTGGCGATGCGGTCCTTCGCCTCGTACAGGATCTGCTCGTAGCCCATGGGGAGCTCCTTGCCCTGAAGTGGCCGCATCATACACCGGGGTCAGGTCTTGCATTACGACATCGCACCGCGTCGAAATGTCGTAATGCAAGACCTGACCCCGGACTCGCGGTCGATGGCGGGGCCGGCGACGAGGCAGACGAGGGCGACCAGAGCCGAGAGCGCGGCGAAGACGCCCCAGGCGACCGCGTACGAGTCGGTGGCCTCGAGCAGGAGGCCGAAGATCGGCGGCCCCACGAGGAGACCCAGCACGATGGCCGCGAAGGCCACGCCGCTCAGGAGTCCGGCCTGGCCGCGCCCGCCCGCCTCGGCGCTGATCACGAAGAAGATACCGACCCAACCGTAGGCGCCGACGCCGGTGGCGAAGGCCAGTGCGCCGGCCGGCAGCGCCGAGGACGCGGGCCAGACCGCGTACACGAAGAAGATCAGCGCGCCGACCGTGCCGGTGAAGGCCAGCCAGAGCGAGCGCCGGCCCGCCGCCCAGCGATCGCTCGCCGCGCCGAGGGTGAGCCGGGAGACCGCACCGCCCGCCTGCGACGCGGCGACCAGGAAGCCGGCGCCGATCTTGTCGAAGCCGAGCCCCTGGATCGTGAAGAGCGGCAGGTAGCTCAGTACCGCACCCTGCACCATGCCGAGCACGAAGCCGGTGGCGAAGAAGACGACGAGCGCCGGCCGCCGCGCCCACCACCAGGACGAGGCCGGCTCCGTGCTGCCGCCCACGGCCGACGTCTCCCGCGCGGTCGCGTGCACCGCGGCGAGCGGGCGCCAGCCGAGGAGCACCGGCAGCGCCACGATCACCGAGCACGCGCCGATGGCCGAGCGCCAGCCGAGCGTGGCCGCGATCGCGGGCAGGGCGAGCGCGGCGACGAGACCGCCGAGAGTGAGCCCCATCTGCTTGACGCCCATCGCGATGCCGCGCTCGCTGACCGGGAAGATGTCCATGATCGCCTTGCCCAGCGCCGGATTCACGACGCTCCAGCCGCTGCCCGCCGCGAAGAGGCAGACGAGGAACGACACGAAGCCGGGCGCGAGCGCCGCCGCGACCAGCCCGATCGCGGCCATCGCGAGGCCGCCCAGGAACGCAGGACGCACGCCGAGCCGGTCTGCGAGCCGGCCGCCGGGCAGCGAGAACAGGAGGCCGGAGAGGTAGATCGACGGGACCAGGAAGGCGACCTGGAAGCGCGACAGGCCGAGCCCGTCGACGAGGCTCGGCGAGAGCGGCGAGATGCCGAGCATGCCGAAGGCGCCCGCGCCGTAGGACGCGGTGAGGATCGTGAGCAGCCGCCAGCGTCCCGGCCGCGCGGGCGACTCAGAGGGGGCCGGGTCGCTCACCGGGTCCAGCGCCAGATCTGCTCCGGGGTGATCGGCAGCCCGCGCACCACCACGCCCAGATGTGCGAGCGCGTCCTCGATCGCGTTGGCGACCGCCGCGGGGCCGGGGATCGCGCCGCCCTCGCCCACTCCCTTGGCCCCGAGCGGGGTGACCGGCGAGGGGTGCTCGAGCCGGTCCACCTCGATCAGCGGCACGTCCACCGACGTGGGCTTGAGGTAGTCCATGAACGTCGAGGCCAGCAGCTGGCCCTGGGCGTCGTAGCGGAACTCCTCGAGCAGGGCCGCGCCGATGCCGTGCGCGGTGGCCCCGTGCACCATGCCCTCGACGATCAACGGGTTGAGCTCGCGGCCGCAGTCGTGCACGACCAGGTACTCGAGGATCTTCACCAGTCCGGTGCGCCGGTCGACCTCGACCAGGCAGCAATGCGCGGCGTTCGAGAACACGAGCTGCGAGCGTACCCGTCGCTCGCCGTCCATCGGCTCGGCGAGCGGATTCTGATACGCCTGCCGCGCCTCGAGCCCCGGCTGCTCGCCGGACGGCAGGCCGAGCACGTCGGCGTAGGCGGTGCGCGCCAGCTCCGCGAACGCGATCCGGCGGTCCGGCGCCCCGCGCACCGCGACCGCGCCGCCGCTCAGCTCCAGATCGGCCACCGCGGCCTCCAGCCGGTGCCCCGCGATGCGAAGCAGCTTGTCGCGCACCCGCGCGGCCGCGCCCACCACCGCGCCCACGTCGGTCACCGAGAACTTGTTCGAGTAGTTGCCGGAGAGATAGAGCCACGGGGTGGTCGCCGAATCGAAGCCGCGGGTGACCGTGACCGCGTCCGGGGTGAGGCCCAGCTCGTCGGCCACGATCTGGGCCAGCACCGTCTCGTAGCCCTGCCCGCTGGGCGGATCCCCCAGCGACACGCGCACCGCGCCGTCGGGCTCCACGCGCACCATCGCGGCCTCCGCGGAGCCGGACGCCGCGCGGCGTCCGGTGACGATCTCGTAGGAGGCGAGGTTGGTGCCCGCCGGCTCCACCGACGTCGCGATGCCGATGCCGAGCCATCGGCCGTCGTCGCGGGCGCGGGAGGCGGCCTGCTCCGCGCGGCGCTCCGCGTAGCCGAACCGCTCGAGCGCCCGCCGCAGCGTGGCCGGGTAGTCGCCGCTGTCGTAGCGGGCGCCTGGCGGGGTGGTGTAGGGCATCTGCTCGGCGGTGACGTAGTTGCGAAGCCGCAGCTCGGCCGGGTCCAGCTCGAGCCGGCGCGCGAGCAGCGCCATCGCCCGCTCGATCGCGAAGCACATGAACGGCTTGCCGATGCCGCGATTGGCCCCGCTCGGGCACTTGTTGGTCAGCACCGACCACGCCTCGTAGCGCACCGCGGGGATGCGGTAGCCGTTGGCGATGTTGCCGAGCTTGATCAGGTTGTGCTGGGTCGGGGTGACGAGGTTCTTGCCCTCGTCGGCGATGTCGCGGATCGAGAGCGCCAGCAGGGTGCCGTCGGCGCGATAGGCCAGCTCCACGTCCATGATGCCGTTGCAGGCGTGCATGAGCGCGGTCAGGTTCTCGATGCGGTCCTCGATCCACTTCACGGGCCGGCCGGTCTTGCGGGCGAGCAGCGCGCAGACCAGGAGATAGGCGGGGCGGCGCTTGTTGCCGAAGCCCCCGCCGATGTCCGGGCAGGACAGCCGCACGCGTGACTGGGGCACCCCGAGCGAGGCGGCCAGGGACGAGATGGTGAGACCCGGCCGCTGGTCGTTCGTCCAGAACTCGAAGGTGTCCGCGCCCGCGTCGTACTCCGCGATGCCGCCGAAGGTCTCGAGCGGGGTCGAGGCGTAGCGCTGGATCGTGAAGCGCTCGCGCAGCACGCCGTCGGCGCGGGCCATCGCCTCGTCCACCGCGCCGTAGGTCAGCGTGTCGTGCCACACCACGTTGGTGCCCAGCTCCGGAAAGAGGAGGGGGGCGTCGGCGCCGAGGGCCGCCTCGGGATCCACCACCACGGGCAGCGGCTCGTACTCGACGCGGATGCGCTCGAGCGCGTCCTCCGCGGTCGCCCGATCGACGGCGGCCACCGCCGCGACCGGCTCACCCACGTAGCGCGCGCGGTCCACCGCCAGGCAGTAGTCGGGCACCACCGCGGTGGTGGGGATGAGGGGGCGGATGGGGCCGGAGCGCGCGACCGCTTCCGCTCCGGTGAGGATGCCGAAGACACCGGGGAGGGCTTCCGCCCCCCGCGTGTCCACGGAGACGATGCGGGCGTGGGCATGCGGGCTGCGGAGCATGGCCGCGTGCAGCATGCGCGGGCGGCCGAGATCGTCGACGAAGCGGCCGCGTCCGGCCACCAGGCGCGCGTCCTCCTTGAGCGGCAGCGGGCGCCCGACCCATCCGCCCTCGCGCACGGGCCGGTGGCTCATGCGCGGGCTCCGGCCCTCGCCGCCGCCTGCGCGATCGCGCGGACGATGTTGACGTAGCCCGTGCACATGCAGAGGTTGCCCGAGATCGCCTCGCGGATGGCCTCGGTCGAGGGCGCGGGATCCTGGGCCAGCAGCTCGGTGGCGGTGACGATCATGCCTGGGGTGCAGAAGCCGCACTGCATGGCGTGGCACGCGCGGAAGCATTCCTGCAGCGGACTCAACCCGTCGGCGGGGGTGAGGCCCTCGATCGTGATGACGTCTCGCCCGTCGAGCTGGGCCGCGAAGAGCAGGCAGGCGCGCGCGCTGCGTCCGTCCACCATCACGGTGCAGGCGCCGCAGACGCCGTGCTCGCAGCCCACGTGGGTGCCGGTGAGCGCCAGATCCTCGCGGAGGAAGTCGGCGAGTGAGCGCCGCGCCTCCACCGCGTGCTCGACCGGCCTGCCGTTCACGGTGAGCCGCACCGCCAGCCGCTCGCTGGGCGGGATCACGCTCATCACGGCGCGCCCGCGAGTCGCGCCGCGGCCTGGAGCACGGCGCGCTCGGTCAGCACGGTGGCCAGATGGCGGCGGTAGTCGGCCGACCCGTGCACGTCGCTCGGCGGATCGCAATCGGAGCCGACGGCGGCGCCGGCCCGCGCGGCGGCGTCCGCGTTGATGGTCACGCCGGCCAGGAGCCGCTCGGCGCTCCGCAGCCGCAACGGCCGATCGCCCACGCCAAATCCCACCACACGCAGACTCTCTCCCCTCGGGGGAGAGGGTGGGGTGAGGGGGCTGCCCAGGACGACGACCACCCCGGCCAGCGCAAAATCCCCCGGGCGCCGCGCGATCTCGGTGAAGCTCCAGCCCGCCGGCGGCGCGGGAATCTCGACCGCGCTGAGGATTTCGTCGCTCTCGAGCGCGGTCGTGAGCAGGCCGCGGAAGAACTCGCCCGCGTGCACCGCTCGGTCTCCGCGCGGCCCGCTCGCGTGCAGCCGCGCGTCGAGCGCCAGCAGCGCCGCCGGCAACTCCGCGGCGGGATCGGCGTGCGCGAGACTGCCGCCCAGCGTGCCCTGATTGCGGATCGCGGTGTGGCCCACGTGCCGCGCGGCCTCGGCCAGCAGCGGCGCGCGCTCGCGGACGAGCGGCGACACGACCAGCTCCGCGTGACGCGTGAGCGCGCCCACGCGCAGTCCACCATCGCCGGCGGGCGCAATCCCGGTGAGGTCGCGCACGCGCGTGATGTCGACCAGCACCGCGGGGCGCACGAGCCGCATGTTCAGCATCGGCACCAGGCTCTGACCGCCCGCCAGGATCTTGGCCTCGCCGGGCGCCTCCGCGAGGAGCGCGATCGCCTCGGCGAGCGTGCCCGGGCGCGCGTACCGGAACCGCGCGGGCTTCATGTGCTACCTTCGGCCCGAGTTGTCATTCACCGCGCGCCGAGGAGAGCCATGAAGATCCATCATCTCTACGTGGACCAGCAGGGCGAGTCGCACTTCGAGGACATGGAGATCCCGTACACCGAGACCGGGCGCGCCGGCCGCCTGTCCGCGCGTCTCCCCGCGACCGGCATCATCTTCAGAGAAGTCCCGCCTGACTACGATCTGGACTGGCACCCGGCGCCGCGACGGCAGTACATCATCAACCTCGACGCGGGCGTGCAGATCACCGCGAGCGACGGGCAGTCGCGCCAGATCGGCGCGGGCGAGATCATCCTCGTCGAGGATACCTGGGGCAAGGGCCACCTGTCCAAGGCCCTCGACGGCAAGCTCCGCCACTGTATTTTCGTCCCGATAGACTAGCCGGCGATCGTCGGCTGGTCGTCAGGTGCGGTTCGCCAAGACCAGCGTGCCGGCGGCGGAGAGCATGCCGCCCATGCCGTTGACGAGCGAGCAGCTGGCACCGGGCACCTGGCGGGCGCCGCACTCGCCGCGCAGCTGGCGGGCCGCCTCGATGATCGGGAAGATGCCGTACATGCCGGAGTGCGTGTAGGAGAGGCCGCCGCCGTTGGTGTTGATGGGCAAGCGGCCGCCCGGGGTGGAGCGTCCCTCGCTGAAGAACTGCACGCCTTCACCCGGCTTGGCCAGCCCCAGCGACTCGAGCATGATGGGTGGCCCCGAGGTGAACGCGTCGTAGAGCATGATGTGGTTGAAGTCCTGGCCCGACACGCCGGCCATCGAGAAGGCGCGCTCGCCGGCCAGGCGGGTGGCCGCGCTCGCGGCGAGGTCGTCCATCTGCGTGACCATCACGTGCTCGGTGGCCTCGCCGAAGCCGCGCACGTACACCGGCGGCTTGGCGCAGTCCTTCGCGCGATCCGCGCGGGTCAGCACCACCGCGCCGCCCGCGTCGGTGACGAGGCAGATGTTGAGCAGGTTGAACGGGTAGGAGACCGGCCGCGAGTGGAGCACGTCGGCCACCGTGATCGGATCGCGGAAGCGCGCCTTCGGGTTGAGGGCGGCCCACTGGCGAGTGGAGACCGCCACCTGCGCCCACTGCTCGAGCGTGGTGCCGTGCTCGTGCATGTGACGGGTGGTGATCATGCCGAAGTAGCTGGTGGCTCCGCCGAAGCCGTAGGGGAACTCGAACTGCCCGCTGAGCGCGGTGTCGCGCGTGCGGGTGACGCCGGTGCCCGAGCGGCCGGACTCTCCGTGCGAGACGACGGCCACGTCGCAGAGGCCGTGGTGCAGGGCGGCCACCGCGTGACCCACCATGATGATGAACGAGCAGCCGCCGACGGTGGTGCCGTCCACGTAGCGCGGCTTGACCCCCAGGGCCTCGCCGAGGGTGGCGGGGGAGTGCTGGCCCGCGGTGAAGATACCGTCGACGTCACGGACCTTGAGTCCCGCGTCGCGGACCGCGTTGGAGATGGCCTCCAGGTGCAGCGAGAGCTGGCTGGTGTTCGGCAGGGTGCCGATCTGATCGCTCTCGTCCACGCCCACGATGCAGGCGACGTTGCGCAGCTCCCGCTGCCGCTCGGCGACGGTCGGCATGACGCTCACCGCCTCGGCTGGAAGAGCGGCAGGGTCACCTCGTCGCTCACCTTGGTGAACACGACCTCCACCGGCATGTCGCACGTGATCGCCTTCGGCGAGGGCTCCACGTTGATCAGGTTCGACATCATGCGCGGCCCCTCGTCCAGCTGGACCATCGCGAGCACGTAGGGCGGCTTGATCTTCCACGCCTTCTGGAAAGCCTGGTAGGCGATCTCGAAGGAGTGCAGCGTGCCGCGTCCGCTCGCCTGCATCCACCCGATGCGCCGCGAGTGACAGCGCGGGCACAGGATGCGGGGATAGAAGAAGACGTGCCCGCACTCCTCGCAGCGAGGGAGCATCAGCTTCTCGGCCTTACAACCGTCCCAGAACGGCTTGGCCTCCGGGGTGATGGGCGTGGGCAGCGGGCGATCGACGTCCATGGCGCTCCTCTCTCGCGATGACGCGGTGACGACGAGACCGCTGAGACTCTACGCGGGGGCGCGAAGGGTGTCAACGAAGCGAGCGGCCTCGTCAGGGCAGCGTGAACGCGACGACGGAGTCTCCCATGGTGGTGCCGAGCTTGCCGTGGCCACCGGCCGCGATGACGACGTATTGCCGCCCGTCCGCGCGATACGTCATCGGCGTGGCCTGGCCGCCGGCGGGCAGCTCGTGGCGCCACAGCTCCTTGCCGCTCTCGACGTCGAAGGCGCGGATGTAATCGTCCATGGCGGCCCCGGTGAAGACGAGGCCGCCCGCGGTGACGATGGGCCCGCCGAGGTTCGGGCTCCCGGCGGTGAGCAGGGCCGGACGGAACAGCCGCGCGAGGAGTGGCTTCCAGAGGCCCGACACCACCGACCCCAGCGGCACGTCCCAGACCGTGCGGCCCGAGTAGAGATCGACCGCCACGACCGTGCCCCACGGCGGTGGATTGCAGGGCGTGCCGCCCGGCGAGAGCAGCGGCGCGCGCCGCATCGCGTACGGCGTGCCGGCCTGCAGCGCCAGCTCGGCCCGGATCCGGTCCTGGACGGTGCCCGTCTGCGCCTCGAGCGCGAGGCGCTCCTGTGGGATCAGTCGCACCAGCGTTGCCAGCCGGTTGGTGTTCATGACGAGCAGGTGCCGGACCGGATCCCAGGCTGCGCTGCCCCAGTTCACGCCGCCCACGTTGCCCGGAAACACGATCGTGCCGCGCAGGCTGGGCGGCGTGAAGATGCCGTCACTGCGCGCGGTGGCGATCGTGTCACGACACCAGGCGCGGTCGCGGTCGCCGGCGCCCCAGGCGTCCTCCGCGCGCAGCGTGTCCGGCACCACCGAGACGCCGGAGGACGGCTGGGTCGGCCACGCCAGCTCGCCGGGCACGTCGCTCGCCGGGACCGCCCGCTCCTCCACCGGGATCAGTGGCGCGCCGGTCACCCGGTCGAGCACGAACACGCGGCCCATCTTGGTGGTGATGGCCACCGCCGGCGTGCCGTCCCGCCAGGTCAGGAGTGTGGGCTGCGAGGCCACGTCGTAGTCCCAGAGGTCGTGGTGGACGACCTGGAAGCCCCAGACGAGCGCGCCGGTGGCGGCGCGGAGGGCGACCACCGAGTTCGCCCAGCGGTTGTCCCCGCGGCGCACGCCGCCCGCGTAGTCCGGGCTGGCGCTGCCGGTCGGCACGTACACGAGCCCGCGCGCCTCGTCCACCGACAGCGTGGACCAGGCGTTGGCCGCGCCGGTCCGGGGCGTCGTCTGGCGTCCCCACGGCATCGGATCCCACGTCCAGCGGAGCGCGCCCGAGCGGGCGTCGAAGCCCCGCACGATGCCGCGCTCGACATCGACCGCCCGGTTGTCCCCGATGGCCGAGCCGACGATGACGACGTCGCCGCTCACCGCGGGCGGCGAGGTGACCTGGTAGCTGCCGAGGTCACGCAGGTCGACGTCGCGCGTGAGGTCGACCTGTCCGCCCGCCCCGAATCCCCCGCAGGGCGTCCCGGATGCGGCGTCGAGCGCGATGAGCCGGGCGTCGAGCGTGCCCATGAAGATGCGGACCCGGCACGGCGCCCCGGGGGCGGCGCTCGGATCCCGCCAGGCCGATACCCCGCGCGAGGTCACTTCCGAGTAGCCGTGGGAGAGATCGAGGCGCGCGGAGTATTCCCAGCGCTTCGCGCCCGTGCGCGGGTCGAGCGCGATGACGTGGTTGTAGGGCGTGCTCAGAAAGAGCGTGCCGTCGACCAGGATCGGCGTCGCCTCGAAGGCGGCCTTGCGGTCGAGCGCTCCGCCGCGGCCGAGCGCGGCCGTCCGGTACGTCCAGGCCACGCGAAGGCGCGCCACGTTGGTGCGGTCGATCTGGGCGACCTCCGAGTACCGGGCGCCGCCCGCGTCGTTGCCGTAGAACGGCCACCCCGAGTCGGACGCGCCGGGCGTCTGCGCGGGAGCGCGGGGCGGGATGACCACGCACGTCGCGGCGAGCAGGGCCGCCGCCGTCCACGCGCCCGGCCGCATCATCGCCGAGGCGTCAGACCGCGGGCTCGCCGGCGGTGACCGCGATGCACTGGCCGGAGAGGTTCTTGGCCGCGTCGCTGCAGAGGTAGACCGCCAGGGTGGCGATGTCCTCCGCGGTGGTCATGCGCCGCAGCGGCGCGCGCTCCACGAAGGCCTTCCGCATGTCGGCGACCGGCACGCCGCGCACCTCCGCCTGTCCGGCGATCACGCGGTCGATGCGGTCGCCCTCCACCGCGCCGGGCGCGATCGCGTTGACCCGGATGTTGTGCGGCGACAGCTCGAGCGCCATGCCGTAGGTCATGCCGACCTGCCCGGCCTTGGAGGCGCAGTAACCGATCCGAAACGGCAGGCCGCGCCGTCCCGCGGTGGATGAGACGTAGACGATGGAGCCGGCCCCCGCCTTGATCATCTCGGGCACCGCGAAGCGCGTGCACATGTAGGAGCTGGTCAAGCAGGAGTTGACGGTGTAGAACCAGTCCTCGGTCGTATAGTCCTGCACTCGCTTGGTGGGTCCGCCGTCGCCCGCGTTGGCCACGAGCACGTCGAGCTTGCCGAAGGCCGTGACCGCCGTCTCCACCATGCGCGGCACGTCTCCCTCGCTGGCCGCGTCGCCGCTCACCGCGACCGCGCGCCCGCCCGCGCTCTTCACGAGGGCCGCCGTCTCCTCCACGAGGGCGCGGCTGCGCGCGGCGCAGACCACCGCCGCGCCCTCCTGCGCGAACAGCCGGCTCATCACCCGGCCGATGCCCTTGCTCGCTCCCGTGATCAGCGCCACCTTGCCGTCCAGCTGTCCCATGCGTCCTCCTCGTGGGTCGTGTCTCGTGGCCGCGCGAAGCGGCCGGCAAAGAAGAATCGCGCATCGGTGTCACGCGGGCAACGGTAATTCTTACCAGCGCCTCGCTGTAGCTTTTTCCGCGAATCCGGAAGCGCCGCGAGGCGTCCTCGGCGCAACGACAGAAATCTCGGGAGGAGCCCGCGATTCGTCCCGCTGGCACGCGGGTTGCCACGATCGAGTCGTACAGGAGGTAGGTGAACCACATGACCAGGACGAAAGCGAATCGAATCCTGTCCGCGACGATCGGGCTATCGCTGCTCTCGCTCACCGCGACCGCGTGCGGAACGGTCGGCGGCGCCGCGGTGGGTGCGGGAGCGGGCGCGGCGGTGGGCGCGGGGACCGGATACGGCGCCGGCAAGGGCGCCTTGATCGGAACCGGCGTCGGTGCCGCCGCCGGCGCCATCTACGACATCACGAAGCACTAGCGTGCGGAGGAGACTCGATGAAGCGGTACCAGGCGGTCGCGATGGGCACGATGCTGGCAGTTCCGCTCTGGGTCGGCGCCGCGTCGGCGCAGACCAACAAGGCCGCGTGTGACGCGGCCAAGGCCGGCTCGCCGCAGAAGGTCGAAGGCAAGGTGGTGCGGATCGACCAGGCCTCCGGCAAGGTGGCGGTGACCGAGGCCAGCGGCAAGACGCACGAGTTCCAGGCGTCGAAGGAAACGCTCCAGGACCTGAAGGTCGGCGACACGATCGAGGCCCGGCTTCGCTCGGTCCCCAACTGCTGATCGCTCGCGGAACGGCGGCGGGGTCGGAACCGGGGCCCCGCCGCCGGTTGCCGGCCGTCGCGACGGTGCGCTAGGATCTCCGCCATGAACATCCTCAAGAGCCTGGCGGTCAGGAACGTCGAGGAGGCCACGCGGGAGATCCCGGTCATCGATTTCTCGCCCGTGTTCCGGGCGGGGCCCGCGGATCCGGAGGCGTCCGAGGCGCTCGCTCGTCAGGTGCGGCACGCCAGCGAGACGGTCGGGTTCTTCTATCTGGCCGGCCACGGGGTGCCGGACACGGTGGTGGACGCCGCCTTCGCGGCCTCTCACGAGTTTCACGCGATGTCGATCGACGAGAAGGCGCGCCTGGCGATCAACGAGAACAACATCGGCTACCTGCCGGTGAACCAGTCCATCCAGAAGGCTTCGACCGTCCACAAGGCGACCCGGCCGAACTACAACGAGAGCTTCTTCATCAGCCACGACCGCCCCGCGGATCATCCCGACGTGGTGGCGGGCACGCCGCTGCGCGGCCGCAATCAGTGGCCGGACGGACGCGGGGCGATGCGCGCGGCCATGGTCGCCTACTTCAAGACCCTCGAGAGCGTCGGGTGGACAATGCTGCCGGTGCTGGCTCGCGCGCTCGGCATGCCCGCCGACTATTTCACCCCGTTCTTCACCGGCGAGGCCCACATCAACCTGCGCTTCCTGCACTACCCGCCGCAAGACGTGAGCGACGACGAGCAGTTCGGGCAGGGCCCGCATACCGACAACTCGTTCATCACCATCCTGGCCCGCACCGAGGTGCCGGGGCTGGCGGTGCGGCTGCCCTCGGGCGAATGGCTCGCCCCGCCCTTGATCCCGGGGACGTTCCTGGTGAACCTGGGCAACATGATGAAGCGCTGGTCGAACGATCGGTTCCTCTCCACGCCGCACGCGGTGCTGAACGAGTCCGGGACCGATCGCTATTCGATCGCGTTCTTCTACAGCCCGCTGCCGACCGCGGTCATCGAGTGCCTGCCGAGCTGCACCGGCCCCGACGACCCGCCGCGTTACCCGCCGGCGGTCTACCGCGACCTGGTGGTCGACTTCTACAACGCGAACTATTTCCACCGGAAGAGCTACGTGCCGGAGGACTCGCGCGTCGGCTCCTGACCGCGTGCCGACCGCTCCGGTCGAATAGACCGCGGCGGCGGGCCGTCGGACTGTCGAGCATGAAGATTCGGGCGATCGGGCGGTTGATGGTGGGTTTCGGGCTGGTCGCGCTCCTGGTGGGCGTGGCCGGCGCCGGCGCGCCGGTTGTGGCGGGCGGCCGCGGACACGGGCACTTCCGCGGGCATGGGCACGGGCATGGCCCGCATTTTCACGGGCGCGTGTTCATCGGACCCCGCGTCTTCGTGGGCCCGCGCTTCTACGTGGGCCCGCCGTACTACGGGTATCCGTACGGCCCGTACTACTATCGCTATGCCCCGCCGCCGGTGGTGGTCACGCCGCCCCCCACCACGTACATCCAGCGTCCCGCCGAGTCCTACTGGTACTACTGCCAGGACCCGGCCGGCTACTACCCGCAGGTGACGCAGTGCCCGGCCGGCTGGATCCAGGTCGCCCCGCGTTAGGGGTCAGGTCTTGCATTACGACATTTCCTCGCGCGAGGGCAGACAGCGCGAGCGGCGGAAATGTCGTAATGCAAGACCTGACCCCGGTCAGAGATCCGACAGCAGCATTCGGCGGTAGGATTCGGCGGCGGTCAGCTTGCGGCGACGGCCTTGCTCGCGGGCCCACTGGGTGATCATCTCGCTCGGATCCCACTCGCCCATCTGGCTCTTGTGCGCGCGCAGCGCGGCCACCTTCACGTCCAGGAACTCCGCGATGTCGACGTACGTATCCGGCCGCTCGGCCCCGTGGATGTAGACCTGGCGCACCTCGTGCGGATCGAGGCCCTCGTCGAGCAGCTCGGGGAAGATCAGCCGAGTGCCCGCCGACGGAAACACCGCGTCGAGCGCGACGTCGGCAGCCGCGCGGTGGTCGGGGTGGTTCATGTAAGTGGTGCCGTAGTAGCGCACGGTGGGATCGCCGGTCAGGACCGCCTCCGGCCGGTGGCGCCGGATCAGCCGGGTCAGCTCTCGCCGGAGCCCGATGGAGGGCTCGAGCGCGCCGTCCTCGTAGCCGAGGAAGATCGTCTCCTTCACGCCGAGGATGCGGCAGGCCTCGCGCTGCTCGTCTTCGCGGATGGTGACCAGCGCGTGCCGGGTCATGTCGAGCGGCGTGTACTTGTTCGAGCCGGCCCCGCCGCTGGTGATGCACACCGACACGATCTCGCAGCCGGCGCGCGCCCACTTGGCCAGGGTGCCGGCGACCGTGAACTCCTGGTCGTCGGGATGCGCGTGGATGCTCATGGCCCGCGCGGGAGCGGGCGGCTCCTTCGGCGCGCTGCGCGGGGCCACGGCCCGAGCGACTAGCCGGCGAGCGCGTCGTACGCGACGCGCGCCATGCGGCCGATGAGCGTGTTGGCCGCGGTGAAGCCGGGGGTGCCGTCGGGCAGCGCGGCCGGGACGTGATCGGTGTAGGCGGTGAGGATGAAGAGCGGGCGATCGTCCTTCCACACAATGCCCGCGTCCATGAAGCCGCGCGAGCCGGTGCCGGTCTTGTGCGCGACCTTCGTGCCGAGCGGCAGCTGCGAGGGCAGCCGCGCCTTCAGCTTCTGCCACGAGAGGATGTCGAGCCCGAGGCGGCACAGATCCGGTGTCACGCCCAGGCGCGCCGCCACCGCGGCGTCGCGGGTGCCGCGCAGGATCAGCTCGAGCAGCAGGCCCTGGTCGTTCGGCGTGGTGGACGTGACCTGCTCCAGCGCGTGATCGGGCCCGAGCCGGGGCGGGATGCCGAAGCGGTGGATGGTGCCGGTCATGCCGATCGATTCGCAGAAGCGCTGGATCTCGCCGAGGCCCACCAGGTCCACCACGAGGCCGGTTGCCGTATTGTCGCTGACGATGATCATCATCACCAGCGCGTCGCGGAACGTGATCCAGAAACCGGGCGTCAGATGCTGGAACGTGCCCGAGTCGTTGTCCTGGTACCTGGAGTCGATCGTCACCTTCTGGTCCAGCGCCAGCTTGCCGTCGTGCACCGCCTTCAGCGCGGCCATCATGATCGAGATCTTGCGCGTGCTCGCCGAGGGCACCGGCACGTCGCCCCGCCGGTCGGCGCGAGCGCCACTTCCCAGGTCCTTCAGGTACCAGCTGGTCTGGAACGGCAGCGCGTCGCAGAGCGCGTCGAGGCGGGCGGCCAGCTCCTTCATCGCGTCTACTCCTCCCGCCCGAGCCCGGGCATGCTGAACGCGGCGCGGCCCAGCTCGGCCGCGAGGGCGGCGCGCTGCTCGTCGGTCAGGGCCACCAGCGGCGGCCGCACCGTGACCCATGCCGGGTCGCCGCCGTAGCGCGCGATCACCGCCTTGAGCGCGGGGATCATCGGATAGCGCTGCATGATGCCGCGGATCTGGTCGAGGCGCGCCTGCTGCGCGTCGGCCTCCGGCGTCTGCCACTCGCGGTGGAGGCGCGCGATCGGGGCGGGGTTCACGTTGGCGGTGGCGCTGATGCAGCCGGCGCCGCCGTGGCGCATGTTGGCGAGCAGGAAGGTCTCGCTCCCCGCGAAGACGTCGAAGCCGGACGCCGCGAACGCGTCCAGCATCGCCTTGGTATTGTTCCAGTCGCCGCCGCTGTCCTTCACGCCGGCCACGATGCCGGGATAGGCCTTCAGGAGGCGCTCGATCAGCCCGAGGGTGATCGGCACCTGCGAGACGGGCGGGATGTGATAGACGTACACGCGCAGACGCCGGTCGCCTACCCGCTCGATCACCTCCGCGAAGTTCTTGAAGAGCCCGTCGTCGGAGACCCCCTTGTAGTAGAAGGGCGGCAGCATCAGCACGCCGCCCGCGCCCAGCTTCATGGCGTGCGCGGTGAGCCGCACCGAGTCGGTCAACGCGCAACAACCGGTGCCCGGCATCAGACGCGACGGGTCGATGCCGCCCGCGACCAGCCGATCGAGCAGCTCGATCTTCTCCTCGCTCGACAGCGAGTTGGCCTCCGAGTTCGTGCCGAACACCGCGAGGCCCACGTCCTGGGACAGGAGCCAGCGGCACTGCCGCACGAAGCGCTCGGGATCGGGCGACAGGTCGGCCTTGAACGGGGTGACGACCGGGGAGAGGACGCCCTTGATGCGGTCTGTGCGCTCGGCTGTGGCCACGGGGTGCTCCTTGTTTATCGGTGATGGGTCTACGGGCCCGTATCGTAGCACGCGGCCTGGCCGGAGGTGACCGCGCGTCCACGCCGCGACTCCGGCCAGGTACAAGAGGATGCGTCGGCTGAGCGGGATTCCAACCAGTACCGGTGTCGATCCCGCCGCCGCTCGTTCGACCAGGGGTATGACGATGATCTGGGCCGGTCGCATCATGAGCGGGCTGGTCGCCCTGTTCCTGCTGTTCGACAGCGTGATCAAGCTCGTGAAGCTGCCCATCGCGGTGGAAGGCACGATGCAGCTGGGGTATCCCGAGCACACGGTGGTCGGCATCGGGGTCGTCCTGCTCGTCTGCCTCATCGTCTACCTGATCCCGCGAACCGCCATCTTCGGAGCGATCCTGCTGACCGGCTACCTGGGCGGCGCGATCGCGACGCAGGTGCGCGTCGGCAGTCCGCTCTTCAGTCATGTTCTCTTCCCGATCTACGTCGCGCTGCTCGTGTGGGGTGGTGTGTTCCTGCGATGCCCCCGGCTGCGCGCGCTCATCCCCGTGCAAAGGAGCGAGCCATGAGAGTGAATCCCTACCTGCTGTTCAACGGCCGATGCCAGGAGGCGTTCACGTTCTACGCGGAATGCCTGGGCGGCAAGATCGAAGCGATGCTGCCCCACGCGGGCACGCCGGCGGAAGGCCACGTGCCGCCCGAGTGGCGGGAGAAGATCATGCACGCCCGCCTCAGCCTCGGCGAAGACGTGATCATGGGCTCGGACGCGCCGCCCGGCCACTTCGAGTCGCCGAAGGGCTTCTCGGTGACGATCCAGCTCACCGATCCCGCCGAGGCCGACCGCATCTTTCAGCGGCTCTCCGACGGGGCGACGGTGACCATGCCCATCCAGCAAACGTTCTGGGCCACGCGGTTCGGCATGCTGGTCGATCGCTTCGGGACGCCGTGGATGGTGAACTGCCAGCCGGCCGGCTGAGCTATGCCAGCATCTCGGAGGAGCGACTCCGACTAGCCGCGGACGAGCGCGGCGACGGACGGGAGCGGGGCGCCGTCTTTCCGGGTGATCGCGCGGCGCGCGGGCCCGGTCTGATCGCCGAAGGTGGGCTGCCAGCAGGAGTGCTTGCCCGCGCCCCCGGTCACGATCACCGTCACGTCGTCGGCCGAGCGCACCGCCGGCACCATGGTGTCGGGCGCGTCCTTGGCGCCGCGCTGGATCAGGTGCGCGCGGTACTCATCGCCCAGGCGGGCGAGCGGGAAGCGCGCGTGCTCGACGAGGAACTCCTTGACCTGCCGCTTGCTGAACCCGTCGCGCGCGATGGTGGCGGCATGCTCGGGTCCGAGCGCCAGCAGGGGATGGCCGCCGGCCAGGATGTTGTTGCTCCCGGCCTGGCCCATCGCGCCCGCGACCACCTTCAGGATGCCGAGGCCGGTATAGCTGTAGTGATCCTGGATGTTGTGCGGCCCCTCGCAGGCGATCGCGGTGATCGTGCTGGTCTCTCGCGCGAAGCCATGCTCAACGTGTAGTGGCTCCCACGGATTCGCGTCCTCGTTCTCGGCCACGCAATAGGCGATCTTGGCCGGGCTGCCCTGGGTGGCCCGGTCGCCGGTGCCGGGCAGCCCGCCGCCGACGTTCATCAGCAGCAGGCGGATCGCACGGCCGATGGTGAGGTTGGCGTGAAAGCCCTGGCCGAAGGCGTTGTAGCCCGCGTTGATGCCGATCTCCCTGGCGATCGGCCCGTTCACGATGATGAGCGGGGCCACCGGATGCGTGGTGGCCTGGATGGAATCCAGGTTGAACGCGGGATCGGCCAGCGTCTCGATGGCCGCGATGATCACCGGCATGTACTCGGGCCGGCCGCCCGCCATCACCGCGTTGATCGCGATGCGCTCGACGGTGCACTCGCCCTGGCGGGGCGGCAGCACCGCCACCACCTCGCGCGGCCCGCGATCCGTGTAGCGCAGGAACTCGCGCACGTCCGCCTCGGTGGGCGGCACGATCGGGAGGCCGTCGGTCCAGCCCCGCTCCTGATAGTGACGGTTTATGTGGGCGTAGCCGCCCGTGAGACGGAAGACTTTGGCGGCCGGGCCGGCGGAGGACGCGCCGGCGGCGGCCGCACCGGCGGAGGCCGCGCGGGAGGCCGATGCGCTCACGGCCGCGTGACCGCCTTCCGCACGGTCTCGACGGCCCCCTCCGCCTTCTTCACCACCTCGTCCTCCCGGATGCCGCCCAGCGGATGGGGAATCAGGGCCAGCGGCAGGTCGGCGAGCCCGCGATTCTTCGCCTCGAGCCGCGCGAGCTGCTCGAACTCATACGTGCCCATCACGACGGTGGGAATCCCCCGCTGCTCCAGCACGATGGCGCCGTGGATACTCCACGACGTGCACGACCCTCAGTCGGCGCTGCCGACCAGGACGAAGTCGCACGTCGTGAGCGCGGCCAGGATGTCGGGCGACGGCGCGCCCGCGATGCCCTTCTCGCGCTTGACGACGTCACGAACGCCGTACTGCTCCTTCAGGCGCTCGGCCACCGCCAGCATCAACGTGCCCGCGTTGGCCTTGCTGTTGTCGAGGATGCCGACCCGCTTGCCCTCGAGGCTGGCCAGCCGCGGGGCCA
The DNA here is from genome assembly GCA_035315345.1 of Candidatus Methylomirabilota bacterium. Lineage (NCBI taxonomy): Bacteria > Methylomirabilota (SeqCode) > Candidatus Methylomirabilota bacterium. The sequence continues at coordinate 49,410 of DATFYA010000014.1, read as the reverse complement.
GCCCGGTCGCGAGAATGCGCGGCTCGGCGGTGGGATCGTAGAGAACGTGCTCTTCCTCGCTCATCGGCTCGTCTCCTTCCGCTGCGGCAGCAGCGTCAGCATGCGATCGACTCCGCGCTCGAGACACCGCTTGATCTCGTCGCGGGTGGCCCGGTAGCGGTCCTCGCCCTGGCCGAACGGGTCGTCGACGTCGCCGGCCTCGCCGGCCAGCTCGTGCAGCGTCATGATCGGGCGGCCCTGCGCCTCGGCGTAGGCGCCGATCGTGTCCTTCTGCTGGGCGGTCATGGTCACGATCAGGTCGGCGGCGGCCACGATCTCGCGGTGGCGGCGCAGATCGGTCGACGCGAACGCAGTCTCGCTCAGATGGATGTCGTCCTCGCGCAGCACGATGCGCGCGTCGAGGGAGGGGATCATCCCGTCGCGGGCGTGATTGGCGATGCCGCCCGAGCGCACCCGCACCGCGCCGTTGGTGCCGCGCGCGGCCAGCATCTTCTCCAGGAGCACGTGGGCCATGACGCTGCGGCAGGTGTTGGCGTGGCAGACCAGCAGGACAGTGCTCAACACGCCTCCGATCGAGGGCAGGCCGGCGAGGACCCCAGATGTTGCCCGCAGTCTATCAGATCGCCCGCCGCGAAATCCGGCTTCGCCGGCCGGTCACGCTGGTGTAAGGTCGTGCCCGCTGGCCGCACCCGAAACGCTCCGACGGCGGCCGCGTGGAGGCCCTCGCATGGATCGGCGCACCGTCCTCGCCGTGCTCGTGTGGATGCTCGCGTGGCCGCGCGTCTCCCGGGCGACGCAGCACCGATCCTGGCGCATCGGCTGGCTCTCGCCGGCCTCGTCGGCCTCCGGCGGCTACGAGCTGGAGGCACTCCGCGGCGCCCTCCGCGCGCTGGGCTACCTCGAAGGCCAATCGATCGTGATCGACGCGCGCTGGGCCGAGGGCAACAGCCAGCGGCTGCCCGATCTCGCCCGGGCTCTCGTCGGCGCGCGCGTGGACGTCATCTGCACTTCCGGCACGCCCGCGACGATGGCGGCGAAGGCCGCGACCGGCCGCATCCCGATCATCTTCGGGCGCGCCGCCTTTCCCGACAAGACCGGCCTGGTCTCGAACCTGAGCCGTCCCGGCGGCAATCTCACCGGCGTCACCTTCATCGGGCCCGAGTACGGCAAGCGCCTCGAGATGCTGCGGGAGGTGTCGCCCCGAACTGTGCGGGTCGCGCTCCTCTACAACGACCAGAACGCGGCCAGCGTGCTGGCGATGCGGGAGACGCAGGAGTGGGGCCGCTCCCTGCAAACCTCGGTCGAGCCGCTCGGGGTCCACGACGAGGCCAGCCTGCAGGCCGCGCTGGTGGCGGTCCGCTCGAGCCGGGCCGAGGCGCTCATGACCACCGCGGATCCGTTGATCGCCTCGTATCGATCCCGGGTCGTCGAGTTCGCGAACGAGCACCGGCTGATCGCGATGTACGGGGAGCGGGAGTACGTCCGGGCCGGCGGGCTCATGTTCTACGGCACGAGCACCACCGACATGTGGCGGCACGCGGCCACCCACGTCGACCGCGTGCTCAAGGGCGCGAAGCCGGGTGACCTGCCGGTCGAGCAGCCGACCCAGTTCGAGCTGATGATCAACCTGAAGGCGGCGAAAGCGCTGGGGCTGACCTTGCCCCAGTCGCTCCTGCTGCGGGCGGACCAGCTGATCGAGTGACCGCGGCGGCTAGGAGCGCGGCTCCCAGGGCGACTGCCAGTACCGCACGCCTCGGCCCAGGTCCTGCCACTCGCCCTTCGGCCGCTCGGCGAGGCTCTTGCCGAAGTTGGTGCCGGGCGGCTCGTGGAGGTTCTTGCCGAGCGTCTCCGGGAAGAGCTTGGCCAGCTCCGCGGGCTCGAGCTTGCGGTCGGCCTCGATGCGGCGGATCGGCTCGGGCAGGGCCATCAACGTATAGCCGTAACCGAACGAATGGAAGACCTGCCCGTTGATGTGCCCGGCCTGCTCGCTGGCCAGGAAGGTCACCAGCGGGGCCACGTTGTCCGGATCGCGGTCGGTGCCGATGGCCTGCTCGCTCGGCCACTTCCCGGTCTGCTCGAACACCTGCCGGCCGCGCGGGGTGGAGTCGATCATGCGCGTCGCCCCGCTCGGCATGATCGAGTTGGCGGTGACGTTGTATTTCGCCATGCCGTTGGCGGTCGACCACATGAGGCCGATGATGCCGGCCTTGGCCGCGCCGTAGTTGGGCTGTCCGGGGGAGCCGAGCGCGGAGACCGAGGACATCGAGATGATGCGCCCGTACTTCTGCTCGCGCATGTGCACGGAGGCGGCGCGGGTGCAGAAGTAGGTGCCGTCGAGATGCACGGCCAGCACCGCGTCCCACTCCTCCTTGCTCATGTTGAAGATCATGCGGTCGCGCAGGATCCCGGCCACGTTGACCAGGATGTCGATCCGGCCGTAGGTCTTCACGACCTGCTCGACCATCTCGTTGGCCGCCGTGTGGTCGGCCACCGAGCCGTAGTTGGCGGAAGCGGTGCCGCCCGCCTTCACGATCGCGTCCACCACCTGCTGGGCCGGTCCGGTGGCGATGCCCTCGCCGTCCAGACCCGCGCCCAGGTCGTTGACCACCACCTTCGCGCCTTCCTTCGCGAGCGAGATCGCGATGCCGCGGCCGATGCCGCGGCCCGCGCCGGTCACGAGCGCGGTCCTGCCCTCGAGCAGCCTGGCCATGATCGCGCTCCCCCTACGCGGCCGACCGCGCGAGCGGGCCGCGCAGGAGCCGTCCGGGATGCGCGCCGGTGTGCTTGCCGTCGCGCAGCAGGGTCTCGCCGTTGACCACGGTGGCCGCGATGCCGCGCGTGCGCTGGATGAGCCGCCTGGCCCCCGCGGGCAGGTCGGTCACCACCTCGGGTATTTCGGCCGCGATGGTGTCCGGGTCGAACACCACGACGTCGGCAGCCAGGCCCTCGCGGATCAAGCCGCGGTCGGTGAAGCCCCAGTACGACGCGGGCACGAACGACAGCATGCGCACCGCCTGCTCCAGGGTCAGCGCCTGCTTGGCGCGCACCCAGTGGCTCAGCAGATACGTCTGCAGCGATGAGTCCATGAGCTGCGAGACGTGCGCTCCCGAGTCCGAGAACGTAACGACCGCCTGCGGGTGCTTGATCAGCTCGAGCGCCAGCTCCTGGTTCTCGTTGGCGATCGGGTGGAAGAAGAAGCGATCCATGTCTTTTTCCAGCGCCAGGTCGATCATCGCCTCGACCGGGTCGATCCCGCGCTCGCGCGCGATCTCGGCCACCGACCGGTGCGGCGGGTCCACCGAGTCCAGCACGTAGATCCACTCGCAGGCGGCCTGCCGGGCCTCGGTGCCGAGGGCCTTGCGGGTGTCCCGCTCGCGGGAGGCCTCGACCAGCTTCCGGCGCAGCTCGGGATCGCGCAGACGCGCCTGCTGCTCGCCGAGCGGCAGCGCGCGCAGCTCCTTCCACACCGGCAGGCGGTCGAACGGCATCTGGGTCTTGAACGAGAGCACCAGCGAGAGCGCGCGGCTGTGCACCTGGGCGAACATCCGCCCGCCCGCGGCGGCCGTCTGCTCGATCAGCTTCACGTAGTGGCGCCACATGTCGGGCGCGTCCTTGCGGGTGAAGAGGCCGAAGGTGATCGGCCGGCCGGTCTCCACGGCCAGGGCCTTCAGGCGGCGGTGGTAGTCGGGCAGGTCGGGATGATCGACCTTGCGGTCCACGCCCTCGCCGGCCAGCTCGAAGATGCCCGCGTTCAGCTCGCCCATCACCCCGACCAGGCGCCGCACCTCGTCCCACGAGGCCATGCGGCTCGCCACCGGCCGGGAATCCGGGGTCTCGTGACTGGGTGATCGGGACGTCGTGAAGCCGATCGCGCCGGCCATCAGCGCGTTGCGCAGCTCACGCTCCATCTTGGCGAGGTCGTCCTCGCTCGCGGCCCCGTCGAACGCGCGCTCGCCCATCACGTAGGTGCGGAGCGCGGAGTGGCCGATGTAGCCCGAGTAGTTGATGCCCTTCGGCAACGAGTCGAGCACGTCGAGGAACTCGGGGAAGGTGGTCCACCGCCACTGGATGCCGGCTTCCATGGCCTCGGCCGCGATGTCCTCGGCGCGCTGCAGGTTGCGGATGACCAGGTGGCGGTCTTCCTTCGCGCACGGGGCCAGGGTGAAGCCGCAGTTGCCCATCACCACGCTGGTGATGCCGTGCCAGCACGACGACGTCCCGAGCGGGTCCCAGAAGATCTGGGCGTCCATGTGGGTGTGACCGTCCACGAAGCCCGGCGCGACCACGCGCCCATCCGCGTCGATGACCTCCCGGGCGCTTTCACGGAGTCGACCGATGGCGGCGATCCGGCCGTCGTTCACTCCCACGTCCGCGCGAAACCGCGGCAGCCCGGACCCGTCCACCACCCATCCGTTCTTGATCAGGAGGTCATAGGACATCGCGCTGGCTCCTCTCCGCCCCGCCGGGGTCACTCTGAAAGCGGGCCCATGGTACTCCAGAGCCTGCTGGTGCTCAATTTCACGAATTGCACGACTGGCGGACCGTCCGTCTGGCCTACTCGAGGGCCTGCTGATACGCTACCTGCCGGCCACGCCACCAGAACCGCTGAGCCGGCGGCGGGCCTCGAGAGGGCACATGGACCTGGGCATCTTCGATCACCTCGATCGGCGGGACGTGCCGGTGGCCGATTTCTACGAGCATCGGCTGCGCCTGCTCGAGAAGTACGACGCGGCGGGCTTCTACTCGTACCACCTGGCCGAGCACCATGCCACGCCGCTCGGCCTCGCCCCGGTGCCCGGCATCTTCCTCGCCGCGGCGACCCAGCGGACGCGACGGATCCGCCTGGGGCCGTGCGTGTACTGCCTGCCGCTCTACGACCCGCTGCGGCTCATCGAGGAAGTGTGCATGCTCGATCATCTGTCGCGCGGACGCTTCGACTTCGGAGTGGGGCGCGGCATCGTGCCGTACGAGATGGCGTACTTCAACCTCCACCATCTCGAGACCGAGGAGATCTATCGCGAGGGGCTCGAGGTGATCCTCCAGGGGCTGACCGGCGACGTGCTCGAGCATCGCGGGCCCAGATACGTCTATCGAAAAGTCCCGATGATCCTGAAGCCCCTGCAGAAGCCGCATCCGCCGCTCTGGTACGGTCTCGGCCACCTGGCCGGCGCGGAGTGGGCCGCCACCAACCGCGTCAACGTCATCACCAACCTGCCTGCCGAGGGCTCGGCCCCGCTGTTCGAGCGCTACCGCGAGGTGTGGCAGCGCAAGCACGGCGACGCCGCGATGCCCCGTCTCGGCATGGGACGTCATGTGGTGGTGGCACCCACCGAGGGCGACGCGATGGCGCTCGGTCGCGCGAATTACGCGGTGTGGTACGCCAACCTCACCAAGCTCTGGCGCGATTTCGGCTCGATCCCGATCCGGTTCGCGCGGGACTTCGACGAGGCGCGGAGCCGCGGCGTGGCCATCGCGGGCACCCCCGCGCAGGTGCGCGAGGAATTCGAGCGACAGATGACCGCGAGCCGCTGCACCTACATGACCTGCCGGCTCATGTTCGGCGAGATGAGCGAGGCGGAGGCCGAGGCCAACATCGATCTCTTCACCGCCGAGGTGATGCCGCACGCCACCCGGCTCCGGCCGTCGGCATGAAGCTCGCGGGCCGCACCGCGCTCGTCACCGGGGCCAGCCGCAACATCGGCCGCGCCATCGCGCTGGCCTTCGCGGCGGAGGGCGCCGACCTCGTGCTCAACACGCGCGCCAATCGCGAGGAGCTCGAGACGGTGGCCGACGAGTGCCGCAAGCACGGCGTGCGCGTGGTGTCGGTGCTGGGCGACATCGGCGACCCGGAGGCGGTGGAGAACATGGTCAAGGGCGGCCTCGCGGTGCTGGGGGCCATCGACGTCCTGGTGTGCAACGCGGCCATCCGGCCGCACAGGTCGGTGACCGAGACGACGCTGGAAGAGTGGCACCGCGTGTTCGCGGTGAACCTGCACTCCGCCTTCTACCTGGCCCGCGCGGTGGTGCCCGGCATGAAGGCGCGCGGGCGCGGCAGCCTCATCGCCCTGGGCGGGCAATCGTCCATCACCGGGCGCTCGGGCACCGCCGCGGTCACCGCGGCCAAGACCGGCCTGCTCGGCCTGGTGCGCGCGCTGGCCGCGGAGCTGGGCCCGTCCGGCATTCGCGTCAACATGGTGGTGCCGGGCACCATCGACACCGAGCGCCGCTACGCCGAGTGGTACCCTGAGTTCCGCCAGGCGCCGCCCGGCGGGCCGGAGCAGCTCAAGCGCATCCCGCTCGGCCGCCTCGGTCGTCCGGAGGAGATCGCGGAGGCGTGTCTGTTCCTGGCCTCCGACGCCTCCGCCTACATCACGGGCGACACGATTCGGGTCATGGGCGGCAGCGTGATCGGATAACCGAGAGGAGAACGACGTGGCCGCACAACCGATGGTGCTGGAGTTCGGGATGGGCGTGGACGTGCACGGCAACGAGGGCACCAAGGCGGCGTGCCGCGCGGTCTCCGACGCGATCCGGCACTCGAGCCTGCCGCTCTTCACCGACGTGCGCGCCAAGGGCGGACGCATGCTGGTGCACGTCACGGTGGGTGTGCCCGATCCGGGCACGGTGGACGTGGAGCGCGTGAAGAAGGAGCTGCCCCACGGCGAGGTGACGGTGCGGCCGGTGGCGGGCGGCCTGCGCGTGCCCGACGCCGACACGATCATCGCGTGCGCGGCCATCACGGTCAGCGTGGAGTATCCCGCATGAGCGCCCCGACCGGCATCGGGCTCAAGCGGCTGCAGCACCTCGTGCTCTGGGTCTCCGACGTGGACCGCAGCGTGCGCTTCTACTGCGACGTCCTCGGCTTCGAGGTGAAGACGCGCTATCCGAACGCGGCGTTCCTGCGCATCGCGGGAAGCAGCGAAGACCACCACCTGGGCCTCTTCGAGCAGCCCGGCGTCGGCGCGGTCGATGAGGGGGCGGTGCGCATGTACCACTCGGCGTGGGAGGTGGGCGAGCTGACCGACCTGGTGCGCGCGCGCCGGAAGCTCATCGACGCGCGCGCGCTGGTGGGCTCCTCCGACCACGGCGTGAGCCTCTCGCTCTACGCCAAGGATCCGGACGGCCTCGAGTTCGAGGTGTTCTGGACGGTGCCGGCCGGCCGGCCGGCGGGCACGCGGGCGCTGGACCTGGAAGGCGAGCTGGCCCGCCGCGGGATCCCCATGCCCCAGGAGTCGGATCTGCGGTCGGCGTGAGACGAGCCGGGAGGTGAGCGCGCCCCTGTCGTTCTCCGCCGAGGAGGTCGAGGGCTCACTGCCGGCGCGCTTCGCCCGGGTGGCCGCGGTGCGGACCGGCGCGCTGGCCCTCGCGCAGGGTCCGGTGCGGCTGACCTACGCGGAAGCCGATCGCCGCTCCGATGCGCTGGCGACGGCGATCGGGCGGCGGGCCGCCGTGTTCGGCGCGCCGGTGGTGATCCTGGTCTCCGACCCGGTGCTGGCCAGCCTCTGCGTCGTCGCCACCTGGAAGGTCGGGGGCTGCTGCGTGCCGCTCAATCCGGCCAACCCGGCCGGATACCTCGCGGCGATCATCCGCGACGCGGAGGCCGCGTGCGTGCTGACGGACGCGGCCGGAGCGGCCGCGCTCGACGGCCGGATCCCCGGATGCCCGACGGTGCTGGTCGACCAGCTGGACCTGCGCGAGCCGACGGAGCCGCGCCGGGTCCCGATCGCCCCGGGCCACCCGGCGTGCGTGCTCTACACGTCGGGCTCCACCGGCGAGCCCAAGGGTGTCGTCCGCAGTCACCGCGCGTTGCTCCATCGCGTCCGCTGCGCGCTCGCGACCCATGGCGTGGGACCCGACGACCGGGTGAGCCTGCTGCACTCGCTCGGCGCGATGCCCGGCATGCGGGACCTCACCGCCGCATTCTCCGCCGGCGCGGTGCTGCTGCCGTGGGACATGACGCAGGCGGGGCCGCGCGCCCTCGCCGCCTGGATCGAGCGCGAGTCGGTCACCGTGCTCGGCTCGGCGGTCAGCATGTTCCGGCCGCTTCTCGCCGAACCCGGCATCGAGCGGCGGGTCGCCTCGGTGCGGCTCGTCCACCTGGGCAGCGAGCCGCTCTACCGGCAGGACGTGGAGCGATTCCGCGAGCGCTTCGCCCCGGGATGCGTGCTGGTGGCCAGCTACGGGGCGACCGAGTTCAGCCCGATCACCGAGCACCACGTCGAGCGCGACACGCCGCTGCCGAGCGGCCGGGTGCCCGCCGGCCACGCCCTCGAGGGCGCGGAGGTGCTGATCGTCGACGACGACGGTCGGCCGGTGGAGGCCGGCGAGCCCGGGGAGGTCGTGGTGCGCAGTCGATTCCTCTCCGACGGCTACTGGCGCCGGCCCGACCTCACCCGGGAGCGCTACGCGGCCGACCCCACGGAGCCCGACGTGCGAGTCTACCGGACGGGCGACATCGGCCGGCTCGCCGCCGACGGGTGCCTGACGCTGCTCGGGCGCAAGGACGACCAGGTGAAGGTGCGGGGCTTCCGGGTGCATCCCGGGCAGGTCGAGGCCGCGCTGGTCGAGCACGAGGCGATCCGACAGGCGGTGGTGACCGCGGTGGCCGGAGATTCAGGAGATTTGCGGCTCGTCGCGTACCTGGTGAGCACGACCACACCGCCGCCGACGGCGGCGGCCCTCCGCGGGTTCCTTCAGGATCGCGTGCCTGCGCATCTGCTGCCGTCCGCCTTCGTCGTGCTGGACGCGATGCCGCTCAACGCCAACGGCAAGGCGGATCGGGCCGCGTTGCCGCCGCCCCGGCCCGCCCCGCGTCCCGAGGTGTTCGTCACGCCGCGCACGCCGCTCGAGCATCAGATCGCGGGACTGTTCGAGGAATTGTTCGACGCGGCTCCGATCGGGGCCACCGACGACTTCTTCGACCTCGGTGGCGATTCCCTGCTGGCCGCGGCGCTCCTCGGGGCGATCGAGCAGACCTGCGGTCGCGCGCTCGGCCCGTCGGCCCTGCTCGAGTCGCCCACCGTCGCGGGGGTCGCCGCCGCGCTGCAAGGGGCGGATCGCGGCCTCACCGAGCCGCTCACCGTGCTGCGCGCCTCCGGCGCGCGCGCGCCGCTCGTCTTCGTGCACAACGACCACGGGCGAGGGCTCTACACGCACGCCCTCGGCCGCGCCCTCGATCCGGACCGTCCGGTGTACGCGATCCATCTCCACGGGTTCGATCGCCCGCTGCCCGCCACGGTCCACGCGATCGCGGCCGAGCGGGTGCGCGCGGTGCGCGCGATCCGGCCGCACGGCCCGTACGTGCTGGGCGGCCACTGCTATGGCGGCATCGTGGCCCTCGAGATGGCTCGGCAGCTGCGGGCCGCCGGCGAGCGGGTGGACGTGGTGGTCCTCGTGGACACGCCGGCGCCGGCATGGCCGGCGCGCGCCATCAACCGGGCCGCCGCGGCGCTGGCGCGCGTCGCCCCGCTCTCCGGGGCCGCGCGGGCGAGCGTGGTGGCCCGCGCGGGCTGGGCCGCCGAGATCGCCTTCGAGCGGGCGCGGTCCGGCGCGACGCGCTTCGCCGGCCTCGCGCGCGTCGCGCGCCGGCCCCGGATGAGCGCGGTGCGAGGGCGCCTGATGGAGGCGGTCGACCGCATGCCCCGGCTGGTCGGCGCGGGCGGCGAGCGGGGGCTGCACGCGGCGCCGATCGACGTGACCGGGGCGGCGTGGCGGCGTTATCGCCGCGCGATCCGGAGCTACGTGCCCGCGGCGTACGACGGGCTCGTCGTGCTGTTTCGCGCCGAGGCGCTGCGCGTGCGCCGGCCGGACCTGGGATGGACGCCGCTGCTGTCCGACCTCGAGGTCGAGACGGTGCCCGGAGACCACCACACGTGCGTCACCCGCCACGTGGCCGCCTTCGCCTCGCGGCTCGAAGCCCGCCTGCAGCGGGTCCCGTCCGCGACGCCATGACCTGCGGCGGCTGCGGCTTCGAGGCCCCCGCCGACTTCGCATTCTGTCCCAAGTGCGGGATGCGGCTCGCGCCGGCTCCTCCTCCGCCTCCGCCGCCCGCGGCTCCCGAGGGAGACCGCCGGCCGGTCACCGTGCTCTTCGCGGACCTGGCCGGGTTCACCGCGCTGAGCGAAGGCCTCGACGCCGAGGACGTGCGCGCGATCCAGAGCGATCTGTTCCGGGAGATGTCCGCGTCGATCGAGCGCTACGAGGGCTTCGTGGAGAAGTTCGTCGGCGACGCGGTGATGGCGGTGTTCGGGGCCCCGCGCGCGCACGAGGACGATCCCGAGCGGAGCCTGCGCGCGGCGCTGCTGATGCGCGAGCGGATGGGCGCGCTCAACCGGCGCTGGGAGCGGCGGGTGGGCCGGCCGCTCGCGCTGCACGTCGGCGTCAATACCGGCCCGGTGGTGGCCGGGCGCATCGGAGCGGCCGCCGACGCGGCCTACGCGGTGACCGGCGACACCGTGAACACCGCCTCCCGGCTGCAGAGCGCGGCCCCGGCCGGCGACATCTTCGTCAGCGACGCCACGTATCAGCTCACGCAGCACGCCTTCACGTTCGCGCCCGGCGAGGCGCTCCGGCTCAAGGGCAAGAGCGAGCCGGTGACGGCGCATCGCCTGCTCGACGCGCTGGCCGCGCCCCGCTCGGCCCGCGGCCTCGAGGGCCTCGGGCTGGCCGCCCCGCTCGTGGGCCGCGAGCGCGAGCTGCGGCGGATGGAGGCGGCCTTCGACGACATGCGCGCGGGCCGGGCCCAGGTGCTGAGCCTGATCGGCGAGCCGGGCGCCGGGAAGTCGCGATTGCAGCGCGAGTTCTTTGCCCGGCTCGAGGCCACCGGTCGCCTCGCCGGCACCGTGATCCGGCGCGCCGCGTGCTCGTCGCTCGGCGAGCAGACGTACGGGGCGGTGGCCGGGCTCCTGCGCGACGCGTACGGAGTGGAACCCGGCGATTCGGTCGATCTCGCCCGGAGCAAGCTCGCGGCGGGCCTGGAAACGCTCGGCGTCGCCGCGGAGGAGCGCGCCCCCATGCTGGCCGCGATCGCACAGGTGCTGGGCCTCGAGCGCGACGACGTCCGCACCCGCCACCTCCCGCCCGAGCAGCTCAAGCGCCAGATCTTCATGGCCACCGGCATCCTGACCGAGCGGCGGCTGGCGATCGGCCCCCTGGTGCTGCTGGTCGAGGATCTGCACTGGGCCGACGCCGCGTCCATCGAGCTGCTGGGCGCGCTCGCCGATCGCCTCGCGGATCGCCCGCTCCTGGTCCTCCTGATGTACCGCCCGACGCTCGAGCCGGACGCGCTCGGCACGAGCCGCGCGCCGCACACCGCCATCGAGGTGGCTCCGCTGTCGCGCGCCGACAGCCTCGACCTGCTGACCGCGTGGTTCGGGGACTCCACCGGGCAAATTCCGGAGTCCTTGCGGGCCACGATCCTCCGCCAGGCCGGCGGCAACCCGCTCTACCTCGAGGAGGTGGTGCGGGCGCTGGTGGCGGCCGGCGTGCTGGTTCGCGACGGCGAGGGGTGGCGCTGCGCGGAGGACGCGGCCACGCGCCCGGTCCCCTCAACGCTGCACGGGCTGCTGCTCGCGCGGCTCGACCGGCTCGAGGCGACGGAGCGCCGGGTCATCCAGGAGGCGGCGGTCATCGGGCCTCGCTTCGCGGTGCCGCTGCTCCGGGCGATCTCGGCCGAGCCGGCTCGGGTGGATCCCTCCCTCGACACGCTGGTGCGGACCGACCTGATCACCCCGGGCCCCGATCACCGGTTTCGTCACGGGCTCCTGCAGGAGATCGTCTACCAGAACATCCTCGTGGCGCGGCGGACCGAGCTGCATACGCGCGTGGCCGCGGCGCTGGAAGCCGACGGCGAGCCCGAGAGCCTCGAGCGGCTCGAAGCCCTCGGGCATCATTGCGCGCTCGGCGCCGACAAGCGCCGCGGTGCCCGCTACCTCATGGCGGCGGGCGACTGGGCGTCCGGCATGTACGCCAACGCGGACGCCATCGTGCACTACCGGCGCGCCCTCGACGCGCTCGAGGGCTGCGACGGGGTGGACGCGGATCGCCTGGTGGCCCGGGAGCGGATGGCGGATCTGCTCGGACCGATCGGCCGGCGCTCGGCCGCGCTCGACGAGTACGAGATCGTCGAGGCCGGGCACCGCGCGGCCGGAGACGCGCCCGCGCAGGCGCGGATCCTCCGCAAGACCGGCGGGCTGCACTGGGACGCGGGCGCGCGCTCCCGGGCGCTGCAGTGCTTCGAGGCCGGGCTCGCCCTGCTCGGCGACGATCGTGAGCACATCGAGCGCGCGCATCTGTACCAGGAGATGGGACGTCTGGCCTTCCGCGGCGGCGACAGCGCGCGGGCCCTGGAGTGGGCCGAGCAGGCGCGCGTTCACGCCGAGCGCCTCGTGGCCGATCCCGCGCTCGACGGCGACCGGCGCGCGGAGGCGGTCACCGCGGCGGCCCAGAGCCACAACACGCTCGGCGTCGCGCTCGCGCGCCTGGGTCGGCTGGCCGAGGCGGTGGAGCACATCGAGCGGAGCGTGACGCTCGCGCGCGAGAACGGGCTGCTGCAGGCGGCCTGTCGCGGGCTCGCCAACCTGAGCGTGCTCTACAGCACGCTGGATCCGGCGCGGGCCATCGAGACCGCCGCGGCCGGGCTGGACACCGCCAAGAAGATCGGCGACCTCGGGTTCCAGTCGCGCCTCTACGCCAACCTCGCGGTGGCCTACTGCGCGCTCACCAACCGCTGCGACGAGCAGGGGGTGGGCGCGGCCAACGCGGCGATCGATCTCGACCGGCGCCTCGGCCAGCTCGACCATCTCGCGGTGCCGCTCATCGTCCTCGGCCAGATCTACCAGTGCCACGGCGATCCGACCCGCGCGATCGCGCACTACCGCGAGGCGCTCGCGCTGGCCGAGGAGGCCGACGAGCCGCAGCTCCTGTTCCCCTGCTACGATGGCCTCGCCACCGTCCATCTGGACCTGGGCGACGAGAGGCGGGCCGAGGAGTTCATGCAGAAGGCCCAGGCGATCTGCGAGCGAGCCGGGCTCGAGCCCGACGCCCTCGTGGTGCTACCGTTCCTGGACTGATCCGAGCACGAGGAGGCTCTACCGATGGCACCCACCCTGCTGCGTCCCGGTGATCCCGCACCCGCGTTCAGGCTCCCCGCGGTGAACCGCGAGGGCCAGGTCTCGCTCGACGACTATCGCGGGCGCAGCCCGGTGCTGGTGGGTCTGTTCCGCGGCCTGCACTGACCGTTCTGCCGGCGCCAGCTCGTGCAGCTGGGCACCACGCAGGAGAAGCTCCGAGCGATCGGCGTGGAGACGCTGGCGGTGGTCAACACACCGGCGGAGCGAGCGCGCCTCTACTTCAAGTACCGTCCGGCGCGCGTGCTCCTCGCCGCCGACCCCGAGGCGGCGACCCACCAGGCGTACCGGGTGCCCGCGATCGCGGTCGTCGATGACGAGCGGGCCGCGTCGTGGCCCCAGAGCGCCACGCTGGGTCAGTTCCTGGCGACGCCGATCAATCCCACCGGCGAGCTGCCCGCGGCGCAGAACTGCTTCGAGGCGATGGAGACCATGAACAAGAAGGAGGGGTTCGAGCCGAACGAGGTCGACCAGCACATCGCGGCGGCCCACGGCACCCAGCTCACCGGGCACTTCCTCATCGATCGGGAAGGCATCGTGCGCTGGCGCCAGGTCGAGGCGGCCGAGCGGATCGACGACCTCTCGAAGTTCCCGAGCGATGAGGAGATCCTGACCGCGGCCCGCGGCCTCTAGCGTGCCGCTCCCGGAGGACGACGACTGCCATGGACATCGCGATCCCGCTGTTCGAGGGCATCACCGCGCTCGACGCGATCGGCCCTTACGAGGTGCTCTCCCGGCTGCCCGGCGCGCGCGTGCGCTTCATCGCGATGACGCCGGGCCCGTGCCGCACCGACAACCGCCAGCTCACCCTCGTGGCCGACGAGCCGCTCTCCGCGGTGCCGCACCCGGAGGTGATCGTGGTGCCGGGCGGCTTCGGCACGCGGCCGCTCATGAGCCCGAACCCGCTGCTGGAGTGGATCCGGAGCGCGCACGTGACCAGCCAGTGGACCACCTCGGTGTGCACCGGCTCCCTGCTGCTGGCCGCGGCCGGGATCCTGGAGGGGCTCGATGCCACCACCCACTGGATGTCGCTCGACCGGCTCGCGGAGTACGGGGCGCGGCCGACGCTCAAGCGGGTGGTGGAGCAGGGCAAGGTCATCACCGCGGCCGGCGTCTCCTCGGGGATCGACATGGCCCTGACCCTGGCCGCGCGCATCGCGGGCGAGGAGGTGGCGCAGGCCATCCAGCTCGGCATCGAGTACGATCCGCAGCCGCCCTTCCACGCCGGCTCGCCCGAGTCGGCGCCCCCGCACATCGTGGCCTCGCTGCGCGAGCGCATGCGGGCCCGCATGGAGCGCGAGGCGGCCGCCTTGCGCTCGTCGGCCTGAGCCCGGCGTGGAGCGCGACGGCGCCCGCTCGCGATAGTCGGCCATGGAGCGACGACAGCTGGGGCGGACCGACATGGAGGCGAGCGTGCTCGGCTTCGGCGGCTCCGAGATCGGCTACGAGGGCGCGAGCCTGCGCACCGTCGATCGCCTGCTGGGCGCCGCGATCGACGCCGGGCTCAACGTCATCGACACCGCCGAGTGCTACGAGGACAGCGAGGCCCTGATCGGCGCCGCGCTCGGGGCGCGCCGGAACGACGTGCATCTCCTGACCAAGTGCGGCCACCCGCGCGGCTACGGGCGCGGCGACTGGCGCGCGGCCTCGCTGCTGTCGAGCATCGAGCGGAGCCTGAAGCGCCTGCGCACCGACCGGCTGGACCTGATCCAGCTGCACAGCTGCGAGCTGGCCGAACTGCGGAAGGGGGAGGCGATCACCGCCCTCGAGCGGGCGCGGGCACGGGGGTTGACCCGGTACATCGGCTACAGCGGCGACGGGGAGGCCGCGCGCTTCGCGGTCGGGTGCGGGCGCTTCGACACGCTGCAGACCTCGGTGAGCATCGCCGACCAGGAGGCGATCGAGCTCACCGTGCCCGCGGCGATGAAGCAGCAGATGGGCGTCATCGCCAAGCGGCCGATCGCCAACGCGGCGTGGCGCTACGCGCGCCGGCCCGCGGAGCCGTACTACCAGCCCTACTGGACCCGGCTCCGCGCCCTCGACTATGCGTTTCTCCGCGACGCGGAGCGGGCGGTGTCGGTCGCGCTGCGGTTCACGCTGGCCGACCCGGGCGTGCACACCGCCATCGTCGGCACGAAACGGCCCGGGCGGTGGGCGGAGAACGCGCGGCTGCTGGAGGCCGGGCCGCTGCCGGCCGCGGAGTACGAGCGGATCCGCGCGCGCTGGAAGGAAGTCGCCGAGCCGGGATGGACCGGGCAGGTGTGAGGGCGGGGCGCGCTGCGAGGACCCCTCGGCCTGGGCCCCCTCACCTGTCCTCTCCCCGGAGGGGAGAGGAAGGAGTTCAGGCGACCTGGTAGCGCGTGATCGCGGCCTGGTCGAAGGCGAGCCCGAGCCCGGGCTTGTCCGGCACCACGAGCTGGCCGTTCTCGATCGTCGGGGTCTCCTCGTAGAGGCGCAGCGTCCACGGCATGTATTCCACGGTGAGGCCGTTCGGGATCGCCGCGATCAGGTGCACCTGGATCTCCGGGATCAGGTGGCTGACCACGGGCAGGTTGAAGGCCTCGGCCATGCCGGCCACCTTCATCCACTGCGTGATGCCGCCCACCCGGAGGAGGTCGATCATCACGATGTCGATCGAGCGCGCCTCCAGCAGGTGACGGAAGGGCACGATGCCATAGTGGTACTCGCCGGCCGCGATCGGCGTGGCCAGCGCGTCCGCGATGCGGGCCAGTCCCGCGAAGTCGTCGTGCGCGGTGGGATCTTCCAGCCAGTAGAGCTGGTACGGCTCGATGCGCCGCCCCACCTCGATGGCGTGGTGGACGCTCCACAGCTGGTTGATGTCGCACATCAGGTCCACGTCGGGCCCGATGGACTCGCGCATCACCCGCACGCGCTCGATCGAGGCGGCCAGCGTGGGCTCGCTCCCGCACTGCATCTTCATCTGGCGGAAGCCCATGTCGCGCAGTCGCGGACCCGCCTTCGCCAGGTAGTCCACCGGGTGCGCGCGCATCAGCGCGCCGCTGGCATAGGTCGGCGCGCGATCGCGGAGGCCGCCGAGCAGCGCGCACACCGAGCGGCCCGCCGCCTTGCCCATCAGGTCCCAGCACGCCATGTCGAGCGCGGCGAGCGCGAGGGCGAAGATCCCACCGGGGCCGGCGCTGCCCGCGGCGCGCCGGCACTTCGCCACGATGGCCTCGGTCTGGCTCGGGTCCTCGCCGATGGCGAGGCGGGCCAGGCCGTCCACCGCCGCGCGCAGCGCGGGGGTCAGGGCGCCGCCGAAGAAGGTGAGGCCGATGCCCACCAGCCCTTGATCGGTGCCCAGCTCGAGCAGCACGAACTCGCGCGTGTCGGTCGGGGCGGGCAGACCGACCACCAATGGATTGTCCGCCGGCGTGGACAGCACGCGGGTGGTGACGTGGCTGATCTTCATTTCTTGTGCTTGCCGGTGAGCTGGGGCGTGGTGCCCTCCTGCCCCTTCTCCTGACGGTCGAGCCGCGTCTCGCGCGACCAGGTGCGCTTCAGATCGTCACGGATCGTGAAGTGCAGCGTGCCCAGGCCCTCCGTCTCCAGCTCGATGCGGTCGCCGTCCATGAAGGCGGAGAGCCCCCGGTGGTTGGTCCCGGTGGCGAGGATGTCGCCGGGCTCGAGCGTGTGGATGCTGGTCACCCACTCGATGCAGCGCGGGATCTTGTGGGCCATGTCGCTGGTGTTGAACGACTGCTTCACGGTGCCGTTGACCGAGAGGCGGATCGCCAGCTTGTGGGGGTCGGCGATCTCGTCGGCGGTCACCAGGTAGGGGCCGATGGGGGCGAAGGTGTCGCGGGACTTCATCTGGTAGAACGTGTTGCCGGGCGGCAGCAGGCCGCGCGCGGAGCCGTCGATGAAGTTGCAGTAGCCGAACACGTACTCCAGGGCGCGGGCCGCGGGCACCGCGGTGGCGCGCTTGCCGATCACCAGCGCCATCTCGGCCTCGCCCTCGAAGATGGTGGCGGGCACATCGGGCAGCACCATGGTCTCGTCGGGGCCGATGATCGCGCCGGGCGACTTCATGAACGCGTTGATCGGCGCCGGCTCGGTGCGGGTGCCGTCCTCCATGTAGTTCACCGCCATGCACACGATGTTGGTCGGCTTCGGCAGGGGCGGGCGGATGCGGACCGAGGCGAGCGGCTGCGGCTTGCCGCGCGCGGCTGCCTCCTCGATCTTCCGGCGGTAGTCGGCGAAGCGGGCGATGAGCCCGCTGATCAGGTCGCCGGGGCCGGTGTGGGGGACGTCCTTCACGGTGTCCGAGACGTCCACCACCGCGTCGCCGCGGAGCACGCCCAGCCGGTAGTCGTCGAAGTAGAGGAGCTTCACGGTGTCCTCCTGGGAGTTGGACTCGATTGCTGCGACGATCGCTGCAGGTAGTCGATCACGTCTCGGCGGTCGTCGGCCACGGAGAGCCCGGGCATCGCCATCTCGGTGCCGGGAAGGAAGCCGGCCGGGTCGGCCAGGTAGGCGTCGAGCGTGGCGCGCGTCCACACGAGCCCGCGCGCCCCCTGCTCGATCATCGCCGGGGAGAAGCGAAAGCCGGGTAGCGTGCCGGCGCGCCGGCCGATCACCCCGCGCAGGTTCGGCCCCGGCAGCCCGTCCTCACCGGCCACCACGGAGTGGCACGCGAAGCAGCGCTGGAACACGCGTTCCCCACGACGGGCGGGATCCGCGCCCGTCCGAGGCAGCCACGCGGCCGTCACCGCCCCGGCGGCGAGGAGCCACATCGGCCAGCTGCTCACTTCGTCCGGTACACGACGAGCCGGTCGGTGCCGGACTCGGGCGCCCAGACCTCGCCGGCCCGGCCGAGGATCTGTCGCACGTTGGCGCCGGGGCGATCGCTCGGAAACGCCTCGAACGTCTCGGTCTCCGGATCGAACCGGACGATGGCGTTCGCGCTCCACTCGCTCAGCCAGACCTTGTCCCGCTCGTCGACGTAGACCGCGTAGGCGCGCGGGCTGTCTCCCGGCAGCTTCCACGCCTTCCACTCCTTCGTCTGCGGGTCGTAGCGGCTGACGTTGCCCGAGTTCCACTCGCTCACCCAGATGCGACCCCGGGAGTCTGACCAGACACGCCGCGCGCCCTGGCCCCGGGTGGGAGGCTCGATAGTGGTGGCGGCGCCGGTGTCGGGATCCACCCGGGCGATGTGGCTGCCCGCGAGCGAAGCGTAATAGATGTCGCCGCCCGGCGTGGTGGTGATGCCGTAGGGCCCCCGGCCACGGGGCGCGTCCCAGACCTGCATCTCGCCATTCGCCGGATCGAGGCGCCCATACACGCCGTTCTGCCCGGTGAACCAGACGCGTCCGCGCTTGTCGAAGGTCGCGGTGTTGAGGTTCACGTAGCCGCGCGCCTCGGGCAGGGACCACCGGTGCACTTCCCGAGTGCGCGGATCCACCCGGACGATGGAATTGGTGCCACCCTCCGTGACCCACGGGGCGCCGTCCGGCCCGATGATCACTCCATGCGGCGCCGCGCCAGGGCCCAGCGAGATCAGATCGACCTTCCTGCTCGCCGGGTCCAGGCGGCCGAGCTGGCCGCTCCGCTGGGCGGTGTACCAGACGATTCCGTCGGCGCCGACCGCCACGTCGTGAGGACCACCGCCGGCCGGGAGAGCGTAAGCCTGTGTGGCGACTTCCCCGGAGGCCGCCCGGGCCCCGAAGACGGGCGGGAGCAGGAAGGAGATGAGCACGAACGTGAGTAGCGGACGACGCATGGCCACCTCCATCGAAAAACGGGCGGTGCGCAGAGCGCGCTCATGGTACTCCACCTGCCGCCGGCCCTGCCACCCGACGCCGTCGGGCTTGCCGCGGTTGACAACGGCCTCCGCCGCGGCGACCCTCTCGCTGAATCGGTCCATTCCAAGGAGGATCCGCATGAACGGACGGGTGGCGGTGCTGAAAGCGTACGGCGGCGAGTTCGAGCTGCGTGAGTATCCGGTGCCCGATCCCGAGCCGGGTGCGATCCTGATCAAGCTGACGCGGGCGGGCGTGTGCGGCTCCGACCTGCACATCTGGCGCGGCGAGATGAAGGAGACGTACGGTGCGCTGCCCAAGGACCTCACGTTCGGGCACGAGATGTGCGGGCGGGTGGAGCGGCTCGGGGCCGGCGTCGGCACCGATTCGATGGGACGGCCGCTGCGCGAGGGCGACCGGGTGACCTTCTGCTACTTCTTCCCGTGCGGCCGCTGCCCGGTCTGCCTGGACGACGAGATGGGCAGCTGCCCGCAGAAGGGCCGGCCCAACCGCGTGGCGGGCACGCCGCCGTACTTCAACAACGCCTACGGCGACTACTACTACCTGCGGCCGGGCCACTTCATCTTCAAGATGCCGGACGAGATTGCCGACGACGTGGCCACGCCGATCAACTGCGCGCTCTCCCAGGTGCTCTACGGCCTGCGCAAGGCGGGCTTCCGCGCCGGCCAGTCGCTGGTGGTGCAGGGAGCCGGCGGCCTCGGCCTCAACGCGGTCGCGGTGGCGCGCGACATGGGCGCCGACACCGTCATCGTGGTGGACCGCCTGGCCCCGCGGCTGGCCCTGGCCAGGACCTTCGGCGCCGACCACACCGTGAACGCGACCGAGATCGCCTCCGCGGACAAGCGGGTCGACGCGGTCAAGGCGCTGACCGGCGGGTTCGGCGCCGACGTGGTGGCCGACTTCGTGGGCTACGCCGACGTCATCCCCGAAGGGCTGCGCATGCTGAGAGGCGGCGGGTGTTATCTGGAGGTGGGCAGCATCTCGCCCGGCAACGTGTTCTCCTACGACGCCACCGCGCTGGTGCGGGGCAACGCGAGGCTGGTCGCCACCTCCAACTACTCGCCGTGGGCGCTCGAGCAGTCGCTCTCGTTCATGAAGCGCAATCTCCGGCGCTTCCCGTTCGAGAAGGTGATCTCCCACGTGTTCCCGCTCGAGCGCATCTCGGAGGCCTTCGCCCAGGCCGACTGGGCCCAGCGCGGCGGCCAGGTCTCCCGCGCCGCCCTCTCGATGTAGTCCGGGGGTCAGGTCTTACATTGCGACATTTTTCCGGCGGCAGACGAGGCGCCGGGTGACCGAAATGTCGTAATGTAAGACCTGACCCCGATCAGGTGGGGACGATGGCGGCGCGGGTGACGTGGCCCTTGTCCTGCTGGACGAAGGCCTCCTCGATCGACTCGAGGGGGAACTTGTGGGAGATGATCTTGTCCCACGGGTAGCGCTGCCGGGTACGGGCCATCATGTCCAGCGCGCCGCGCAGGTGCTCGGCCTCGTAGTGGGAGAGGCCGAAGATGCGGCGGTTGCCGAAGATGATCCACGCCGGGTCGAACTCGGCCTTCCACCCCACGTTGATGTTGCCGATCTCCAGATATGTCCCTTCCGGCGCGGTCATGCGCAGGCCCTCGTCGACCACCTTGGGGTTGCCGACCAGCTCCATCACGATATCGCCGCCCCAGTCGTCGGTGAGCGTCTTCACCGCCTTGATGCGGTCCTCCGGCGTCGGGTGCTCGCGCATGTCCACGAAGTCGGTGGCTCCGAAGGCGCGGGCGAGGGCCAGGCGCTCCTCCACGCCGTCGATGATGATCACACGCGCCGCGCCCATCTCGCGCGCCACCGCGCAGGCGTAGACCCCGAGGCCGCCCGCGCCCTGGATCACCACCGTCTGGCCCTGGCGCAGGGCGGTGAGGTCGAGGCCCGCGTAGACCTGGCTGAAGGCGCAGTTCACGCCCGCCGCCATGTCGTCGGTGATGTCGTCGGCGAGCTTGAACACCGCATGGTTCGGCCGCAGGTAGAAGTACTCGCCGAAGCCGCCCTGGAAGTGCGGCCACGCCTCGCAGGAGACGAGGAAGTTCGCCTGGCGCACCGGGCAGGACTTGGTCTTGCCCCGGAGGCACGCGCGGCAGCGGCCGCACGGGAAGAAGAAGCGGTAGGCCACGCGATCGCCGACCGCGAGCGGCCGCCCCGCCGAGTCGGTGGTGACGCCGGAGCCGAGCTTGGCCACGCGTCCCACGTGCTCGTGCCCGGTGTTGAGCGGTAGCGGCCGGCCCATCTTCACGTAGTCGAGCTCGCCGCGCCAGTAGTGCAGATCGGAGCCGCACACGTTGGCCATCGCCACCTTGATCAAGATGGCGCCGGGCTCGGGGTCGGGCACCGGATATTCGCGAATCTGGAAAGGCTTGCCCGCGCCGTGGAACACCGCCATCCGCGCCGTCTCGGCCATGTGCGTCTCCTCGCGCTACCGGGATGATCGACGACGGGCGGAGTCTAGCACGGCCGGGCGAAGTCGGCCGGGCCGGGGCCCGCCGCTGTGATAGGCTGGCCGACCATCGAGCCCGCGATGCCCGTTGGCGAACCGCGCGTGATGGACCGGAGACGATTCGTGACCGCCGCGGCCGGCGTCCTGCTGGGCGTGCCGCGCATCGGGCGCGCGCAGCCGACCGGGAAGGCGCCGAAGATCGGCTGGCTCGGCGGCGGGGCCGGGCGCTCCGCCGCCGAGATGCAGCGGTCGACGCAGTTCAAGGCCTTCGCGGACGGCCTGCGCGAGCACGGCTACGTGGTCGGCCGCGACGTGAGCGTGGAGCTGCGCATGGTCCGGCCCGACAAGGTCGAGCAGTACCACGACTTCGCGGCCCGCCTGGCCGCCGAGGCGGACGTCATCCTCGCCGCCAATCCCTTCTCCCTGGCCGCGGCGACCCGCGCGACCAGAACCGTCCCGATCGTCGGCCTCGACATGGAGTCCGATCCGGTTCGCCAGGGATGGGCCGCGACCCTGGCGCGCCCCGGCGGCAACGTCACGGGATTCTTCCTTGACATGCCCGAGATGAGCGGCAAGCACGTGGAGTTCGTCAAGATCGTGAAGCCCAGCCTGGCCCGGTTGGCGGTGCTCGGCGATCCGCGCCTGAACGCCCTGCAGTTCGAGGTGACCGACGGCGCGGCGCGCGACGCCGGCCTCGCGCTGGAGCGGCTCGCCGTGCAGAGTCCCGACGAGATCGAGGGCGCGATCGCGGAGGCGGCCCGTCGAGGCGCGGGGGCGCTGGTGGTCTTCACCTCGCCCCTGATCAACAGCGCGCTGCCGCGGATCGCCCGCGCCGCGGTGAAGCACCGGATGCCGTCCATCTGCGCGTTCGCGCCGCTCTTCGCCGAGGCGGGCGGTCTGATGGCCTACGGCCCGGATTTCCACGAGCTGTACCGGCGCACCGGCGCGTACGTCGCCCGGATCCTGAAGGGCAGCGCGCCCGGTGACCTCCCGATGCAGCGTCCCGAGAAGTTCCTGCTCGTGATCAATCTCCGGACGGCGCGGGCGCTCGGCGTGACGCTGCCGCCCTCGTTCCTGCGCCGCAGCGACCACGTGATCGAGTGAATCGCCCCCGCCGTCCCGTGGTAGGCTACGGGGCGCCCGAGGGGGGCGCGACATGAAGATCGCCATTCTCGACGACTACCAGGACACCATCCGCACGCTGCGCTGCTTCGACAAGGTCCGCCTGCACGACGTGACGATCTGGAGAGACCACACCAAGGACGTCGACACGCTCGCGAGCCGACTGAAGGACACCGAGGTGCTGGTGTGCATCCGCGAGCGCACTCCGATCGGCTCGCCGCTGCTCGAGCGCCTCGATCGGCTGAGGATGGTGACCCAGGTCGGGGTGGTGCCGAACATCGACGTCCCCGCCTGCACGCGGCGCGGCGTGATCGTCTCCTCCAGCCAGATGCCGGGACGGCCCTCCTACGCCACCGCGGAGCTGACGTGGGGGCTCGTCATCGCGGCGCTCAGACGGATCCCGCAGGAGATGATCGCGCTGCGCGCCGGCAAGTGGCAGGCCTATCCGATCGGTACCGGCCTGCGCGGCAAGACGCTCGGCATCCTGGGCTACGGCAAGATCGGCGCGGTGGTCGCGGGCTACGGGCGCGCCTTCGGGATGAACGTCGTCGCGTGGGGGCGCCCGTCGACGCTTCAGAGGGCGAAGGAGGACGGCTACACCCCGGCCGCGAGCCGCGAGGCCTTCTTCGCCGACTCCGACGTGGTCTCGATCCACGTGCGGCTGATCGACGCCACCCGCGGCCTGGTGACCGCCGAGGACCTGGGGCGCATGAAGCCGTCCGCGGTGTTCGTCAACACGAGCCGGGCCGGCCTCGTCGCCCCGGGCGCGCTCGAGGGGGCCCTGCGCCAGGGCCGGCCGGGCATGGCCGCGGTGGACGTGTACGAGGACGAGCCGGTGCTGGGGGCCGCCCACCCGCTACTCGCGATCGACAACTGCATCTGCGTGCCGCATCTGGGCTACGTGGAGCGCGACAGCCTCGAGCACATGTTCGACACCATCTTCGACCAGGTGGTGGCCTACGGCGAGGGCAAGCCGATCAACGTGCTCAACCCCGACGCGCTCGCGGCGCGGCGGGCCTGAGCCGCCCATGAGCATCCGGCACCGCGCCTGCATCGTCGGCGTCTTCGAGCACCCCACGCGCAAGGCCGACGGCATCTCGCTCGCGCAGCTCCACGCCGAGGTGGCCCGCGGCGCGCTGGCCGACGCCGGGCTCGGCAAGGACGACGTGGACGGCTACTTCTGCGCGGGGGACGCGCCCGGTCTGGGCGGGCTCTCGATGGCCGACTACATGGGCCTGCGCCTGCGCCACATCGACACCACCGAGACCGGCGGGTCCTCCTACGTGGTGCACGTGGGTCACGCCGCCGAGGCCATCGCGGCCGGCCGCTGCGACGTGGCCCTGATCACGCTGGCCGGCCGTCCGCGCGCCGAGGGTATGGCCACCGGCACCGCGCCGCGCAACTACGGCCCCGCCGCGCCCGACGTGGCCTTCGAGGCCCCGTTCTCGCCGACGGTGGTGAATCAGTACGCGATGGCGGCCATGCGTCACATGCACGAGTTCGGCACCACCAGCGAGCAGCTCGCGTGGATCAAGGTGGCCGCCTCCCATCACGCCCAGCACAATCCGCACGCGATGCTGCGCGACGTGGTGACGGTGGCCGACGTGGTGGGCTCGCCCATGATCTCCGACCCGCTGCACCGGCTGGACTGCTGCGTGATCAGCGACGGCGGCGGCGCGGTGGTCGTGGCGCGCCCCGAGATCGCGCGCGAGCTCGGGCGCCCGTTGGTCAGGGTGCGCGGGGCGGGCGAGGCGGTGAAGCACCAGATGGGCGGCCAGGTCGATCTCACCTACACGGGGGCGCGCTGGTCGGGCCCGGCCGCGTTCGAGAGCGCGGGGGTCGCCCCCGCCGACATCAAGTACGCCTCGATCTACGACAGCTTCACCATCACGGTGCTGATCACGCTGGAGGACCTGGGCTTCTGTCCCAAGGGGCAGGGCGGCCGGTTCGTCGCCGACGGCAATCTCATCGCGGGAACGGGACGGCTGCCGTTCAACACCGACGGCGGCGGCCTCTGCAACAACCACCCGGCCAACCGCGGCGGCATGACCAAGGTGATCGAGGCGGTGCGCCAGCTGCGCGGCGAGGCGCATCCCGCGGTGCAGGTGAAGGGCTGCGACCTGGCCCTGGCCCACGGCACCGGCGGCTCGCTCGGCACGCGCCACGCCAGCGCCACGCTCATCATGGAGCGAGGCTGAGCCATGGCCGAGGCCGCCCGCAAGATCCCCGCGCCCACGCCGACGCCCGAGACCGCGCCGTACTGGGAGGCGGCGGCCCAGGGCCGGCTGCTCGTGAAGACCTGCACCGCCTGCGGGCGGCCGCATCACTACCCGCGTCCGATCTGCCCGTTCTGCGGTAGCGATCGCACCGAGTGGAAGGAGTCGGCGGGCCGCGGGGTGATCTATTCGTTCAGCGTGATGCGGCGGGCCACGCCGCCCTACGTGATCGCCTACGTCACCCTCGACGAGGGCGTGACCATGATGACCGGCCTGGTGGATTGCGATGTCGACGCGCTGCGGATCGGCCAGCCGGTGCGCGTCGTCTTCACGCCCACCGACGGCGGCCCGCCGGTGCCGATGTTCACGCCGCGATGAGGAGCTCGGAGGGGGGCTTCGCCCCCCTTCCGAACCTTCGGCGAAGAATCGGTGGCCCGGCAACGCCGGCGCGAACCCGCGTTCGGCTTGACACCTTTGCGAGCGGAATGCTACACCCGGGTCGGTCGCTCACCGTCCACCGAGTCCACACGCGAGGAGGTGCGAATGTCTAAGCTGGCAAGGCAGCTCATAGTGCTCGCCGTCCTGCTCATCGTCGTCGTCGCGCTCGTGGCTCCCGATCCGGGGCCGACCGCGGCGGCCGGCAAGCTCAGCTTGTGGCGGCTCAAGACGTACATCCCGCCGGCTGACAAGATCCTCGACGCCAATGCCCAGGAGTGCGCGAAGAAGGCGGGGATGGAGCTGGCCATCCAGACCTACACCTTCGACGACATGTGGACCAAGTACACCGCGGCCATCGAGTCGAAGACGCTGCCCGACATCGCCGAGCTGGACGCGGTGGGCCCGGCGCGGCTCGCCAACCTGGGCCGCCTCGCCGACATGTCGGACGTCGTCGCCGCGGTCACCAAGGAGCTGGGGCCGATCCTGACCAACGCGGAAGGCGCGGTGAAGTTCGGCGGGAAGTACTACGCGGTGCCGCACTACGGCATCCCGCTCGTCCTCTTCTATCGGAAGGACATCCTCGCGAAGGTCGGCGCCGAGCCGCCGGACACGTGGGAGGCCATCCAGCAGATCTCCGAGAAGGTGAAGAAGGCGGGCATCCACGAGTTCCCCAACGGCTTTCCGTGGAACCGCACCGGCGACGGCTACGACCCGGCCATGAGCCTGCTCTGGAGCTACGGGGCCGCGTGGGTGGACAAGAGCGGCAAGTTCATCGGCATGCCCAAGGGGCCGGCGGTGCAGGCGCTCAAGGTCGTCACCGCCGCCTACCTCGTCGACAAGACCGCCGCGTTCGATTATCTCTCGTGGTCCGGCTCGACCAACAACGAGTCGTTCATGGCCGGCAAGGTCACCTTCACCCCCAACGGGCCGAGCATCCTGTTCCAGGAGGAGTCGAACAAGCATCCCCTGCAGAAGGACACCGCGATCAAGCTCATGCCCAAGGGGCCGGCCGGGCGCAACCTGGCGCTCACCTTCGTGATGAACTGGGGCGTGCCGGTCGACGGCAAGCAGCAGAAGGAGGCGAAGGCGGTGGTGAGCTGCATCATGTCGCGTGCCCAGTGGATGAAGTACATGACCGGCTCGTTCCAGCAGGCGGTGCCGTTGTTCGCCCGGCCGCTCGACGATCCGTACTGGAACACCCCGACCGGCAAGACCATCGTGGAGACGGTGAAGATCGGCCATCCGGTGGGCTGGCCAGGCCCCACCACGCCGGCGGCGGCCGAGGTGGTCTCGAGCAACGTGCTGACCGACATGGTCACGCAGGTGATCGTGGACAAGGCGACGCCGGAGGCGGCGGTCGACGAGGCCAACAAGCGGATCAAGGAGATCTACGATCGCCTGCCGGTGAAGTGATCTCGTGCTGACCGATCGCCACCGGGAGCAATTGCTGGGTTACACCATGATCGCCCCGGTGGCGATCTTTCTCGCCGCGCTGGTCGCCTATCCCTTCATCAGCGCCATCTACCTGAGCCTCACCGAGAAGATCGTCGGCTATCCCGCGCACTTCGTCGGGCTGCGCAACTACGCCAACCTGCTCGATAGCGGCCGCTTCCGCATCGTGGCGTGGAACAGCGCGGTGTTCACGGTGGCCTCGATCGTGGTCAAGCTCGTCATCGGCATGGCCATGGCCCTGGCCCTGCACCAGGTGGTGCGCGGCAACCAGTTCATCCGCGGCATCCTGCTCCTGCCCTGGATCATCCCCACGGTGGTCATCGCGCTCACCTGGAAGTGGCTGCTCGACCTGTTCCGGGGCCTCGTCAACGTGAGCCTGATCGACCTGGGCGTGGTCAAGAGCGGCGTGCACTGGCTGGGCGATCCGAGCCTGGCCATGCTGTCGGTGGTCATGGCCAACATCTGGCGCGGCTTTCCGTTCTTCGGGGTGTCGTTCCTGGCCGCGCTGCAGACCGTGCCGCAGGAGCTCTACGACGCGGCCGACGTCGACGGGGCGGGCAGCTGGCAGAAGTTCTGGCGCATCACGCTGCCCAGCATCAAGGGCGTGGTGGCGGTGGTCACCCTGCTCAGCACGATCGTGACGCTCAACGACTTCAACATCGTCTGGATCATGACCCGCGGCGGTCCCGGGGCGGCCACCCACATCTTCGCGACCTACAGCTACGAGCTGGGCATCATGTCGCAGCGGTGGGGCGTGGCCATGGCCGCCTCGATGGCCTCGCTGCCCCTGGTGGCCCTGCTCATCGTGGGCGTCGTCCGCTACCTGCATCGCGAGGAGGAGTGAGCGTGCGCCTGGGCACCCTCGTCCGCTGGGCCGTGCTCGCGCTGATCCTCGCGATCGTGTTCGTGCCGATGTACTGGATCCTGGTGACCTCCTTCAAGACCGGCCGCCAGATCCTGCTCTCCCAGAACGTGTACGCCCCGCAGCCGTTCACCATCGACAACTACCTCTACCTGTTCGAGGAGAGCCGCTTCGCCCTGTGGTTCCGCAACAGCGCGATCACCGCCACCGCCAGCACGCTGCTGTCGCTGCTGATCGGCACCGCGGGGGCCTACGCCCTGACCCGCCTGCGCTTCGCGGGCCGCCGCAGCCTCGGCGCGATCGTGCTGGTCACCTACCTGGTGCCGCCCGGGCTCATGTTCATCCCGCTCTACCAGACCTTCATCCGGATCGGCTACACCGACTCGCTGGGCACCCTGATCCTCGCGTACCCGACGTTCCTGGTCCCGTTCGTGACCTGGCTCCTCATGGGCTTCTTCCGCTCGATTCCCCGCCAGCTGGAGGAGGCCGCGCTGGTGGACGGCGCCACCCGCGTGCAGGCCCTCGTGCACGTGGTGCTGCCGCTCGCCGGACCGGGTCTCCTCGCGGCCGGGCTGTTCTGCTTCACGCTGTCCTGGAACGAGTTCCTGTACGCGCTGATCTTCATCGCGGACGACAGCCTCAAGACCTTGCCGGTGGGCCTCTCCGAGTTCGTGGTCTCGGACTTCGCGTTCTGGGGCCAGCTCATGGCCGCGGCCGCGCTCGCCTCGCTGCCGGTGATCGTGGTCTACATCTACCTGCACAAGTACATGGTGCAGGGGCTGACCGCGGGCGCGGTCAAGGGATAGGCGGCCGGGGCCGGTCGTCCGGGTCGCGCTCGGCGTCGCGCACGAGGTAGACCGGCCGGCGCTTCACCTCCTGGAAGATGTAGCCGACGTAGATGCCGACCAGCCCGACCGCGATCATGAGAGCCGCGCCCACGATCAGCACCATGAACATGAGCGAGGACCAGCCGGGCACGAGCCGGTCCTGCCGCCCGGTGATCCAGAAGCTGGCCACGTAGACCGCCTCGGCCGCGGCCAGGAGCAGGAAGCCGAGGCCCACCACCAGCGCCAGCTTCAGCGGGACCAGCGAGAACGAGAATGTGGCATTGGCGGCCAGGCGCGCCCGCGCGCGCAGGGAGTAGCTCGGCCGGCCGCCGATGCGCTCGCGCTCCGCGTAGGGCAGGACCACCGTCCGGTATCCGGTCCAGGCCACCATGCCTCGCAGGAAGCGATGGTACTCGCGCATCTCCCGCAGG
Source organism: Candidatus Methylomirabilota bacterium (assembly GCA_035315345.1). Lineage (NCBI taxonomy): Bacteria > Methylomirabilota (SeqCode) > Candidatus Methylomirabilota bacterium. Next base: position 20,682 of record DATFYA010000014.1, on the reverse strand, counting down.
GCGTCGAGCACCGGCCGCGCGATGAGCCGATAGTCGGCGGAGCCGGCGGTCATCCGGGTGTCGCCGATGCCGCGCAGGAGACGGTAGAACCCGGACGAGGTCCAGCGTTTCCACCGCGGCTCGGGGCCGGCCACCCGCTGGGTGAGCACCACGTCGTAGCCCGCCCGGTAGAGCGCGACCATCTCGGCGATCAGCTCCGGCGGATGCTGCCCGTCGCCGTCGAGGGTCACCGCCACGTCGCCCCTCGCCCGGTCGAGCCCGGCGGTGAGCGCGGCCTGGTGGCCGAAGTTGCGGCTCAGCTCCAGCACGGTCACCGCCGGGTCGTCGGCGGCCAGCTTGGCCAGCTCGGCGCGGGTCTGATCCACCGAGCCGTCGTTGACGTAGCAGATGCGGACGTCGCACTCGCGGCGCAGCGGCGTCACGACCGCCATCAGCTGGCGGTGGAACTCGGCGACGACCGCCTCCTCGTTGTAGAGCGGGACGATGACGTCGATGGCGAGGCGGCGGCCGTCAGCCATCAACGTCGGCTCCGCTGGCCGTCGGGGCCCATGAGCCGGTGCACCTGCCAGCCATACGAGAAGACGCGCCGGTCGACCACGGGGCGATCGGCCGGGCAGAAGGTCGGATCGACCCAGGGGGGTCCCGCGATCCGGCAGAGCCAGCGATGGATGCCGATCTCGACGAGCCGGGTGTGCCGCACGTCGCGGTACACCGGCGCGGCCGGCGCGGCCAGGAGTCGGCCCAGGAGCGCGTGGTCACGGGCGACGCCGGCCTCGTCCAGCGCCAGCCGCACGGTCGGAGACGGCCGGTTCGCCAGCTCCGCGGTGATCACGAACGCATCGGCGGGCGCCCGGCCGTCGGCGGCGGCCAGGCGACCGGGCGGCTCCACCGTGATGTCGGCGCGGTGCGTGATCTCCACCAGATGCCTCGGCAGCTCCAGATGGTACTCGTTCATCGCGGTGTTCAGCACGACATGGCTTCCGACCGGCAGGCCGCCCAGGAAATCGACCAGCGCCGCGTTGGCGCGGTCGACCGTCAGCTGGACCTTCGCGTCGGCCACCGCGTTGACGGCCGCCATCACCCAGAGCAGTCCGGCCGTCGCCAGCGCCGACCATGCCAGCCACCGGCCGCTCGCCGATCCGGGCCGACGACGCGCGGCCCAGCCGTCGCCGACCAGCAGGCCGGCCAGCGCGGCGGCCCCGAAGGCGAACGGGAGGAGGTAGTACTCGAAGGTGGCCGGCCACGGCAGGAAGACGGCGAGCCATCCCGCCATCCACACGGCCGCGTACCGGACGAGTCGGCCGGATCGTCCGGGTCCGCCCGGGCGCCAGACGGCGAGGACGACCAGCAGCGGCAGGAGAAACGCGAAGTCGCGGACGAGCCAGGCGGCGATCCTGAACAGCGCGGGGGCGATCACGCGCCACTCGAGCGTGTAGGCGCGCGTGTACGACCCCTCGGCGAGCGCGAGCGGGGCGTAGTGAGCGCGAAGGGCCAGAAACGCCGCCGCCGCCATCGCGTTGACGGCGACATAGGTGGCGGGGAAGCGTCGTGACCGGCCGCCCGCCCAGTCGATCGCCAGCCAGCCGAGGGCGATCGGGATCAGGACGAGGCTCGTCTCCTTCGTGGCGTACGCGAGGAGCGAGAGGACCGCGGCCAGCGCGATCGATCCCACGCGCCGAGCCGACGCGGCCTCGCTCGCGGCGGCGGTCGCCAGCGCGCCGGCCATCCAGAGCAGCTGCAGCGGCTCGGGCTTCGACAGCGTGTAGACGCTCTCGATCGTCGGCCCACACGCCGCGAACACCACCATCGTGACGCCGGCCTGTCCCCGCGTGCCGCCGCTCCGCCGCACGAGCCGGGCGAGCATCGCGAGCAGCGCAGCCAGTATCACGACGTTCACCGTGAAAAAGGCCCACGGCCGCACGCCGACCGCGGCGACGATCGCCGAGTACACGAGCCAGTAGGCCGGCACGAACCGGCCCGTCTCGGGATTGAGATGGAGGAGGTCGCTCCAGCGGCCGATCACGCGACGGCCGATCTCGAGCGTCAGCCCGTCGTCGAGGAACCCGAACTGCGGGGAGGCGAGCCGAGGGAGCATGACGAGCGCGGCCAGCACGACCGGCGCGAGCCACGTCACGCATCCCTCGACCCATCGCCTCGGCCCGAGCAACCGGCCCGGGCCGGAGGCGGCTACTGCTTCACCGCGAAGACCCAGATGACGCCGCCCTGCGGCACGTCGGTCTTCGTGCCGCGCGCGGTGTCGAGCGAGTCCTGCATCCGCTGGGCGTCGACGCCCCAGCCGGACTGGACCGCGATGTACTGCACGCCGTCCACCGAGTAGGAGGACGGCACCGCGGTGATGCCGGAGTTGGTCCGCCACTGCCACACCAGCTCGCCGGTCTTGGCGTCGAACGCGCGGAAGTAGCGATCGTTGGTGCCGCCCGCGAAGACCAGCCCGCCGCCGGTGGCCAGCACCGGGCCCCAGTTGTGGGACTCGAACGTGCGCGTCCAGACCTTGGTGCGGGTGTTCATGTCCCACGCCTGGATCTCGCCGATGTGGCCGGCGCCGTTGCGGACGTCCAGGCCGATGTCCTTGATCTCGGAGCCGAGCCAGAGCTTGCCCGGCTCGTACTTCTGCTGGGTGCCCACGAGCGAGCCGCACAGGTTCTCGTTGGCCGGGATGTAGAGCAGGTTGGTCTTGGGGCTATAGGCGGCCGGCACCCAGTCCTTCCCGCCCCAGAGCGACGGGCAGAAGCCCACCTTCTTGCCGGTGACCGGCTTCTTGGTCTCGTCGTACTCGGGCCGCCCGGTGCGCGGGTCGACGCTCTTGAACGCGGTCTGGTTGACGTAGGGCTTGGCGTCGACGAAGCCGATGCCGTCCGCGCGCCGCTCGAGGACCCAGAGATATCCGTTGCGCGCCGGATGCACGAGGGCCTTGACCGTCCGGTCGCCGCGCTTGACGTCGATCAGGATCGGCGCGGAGACTTCGTCCCAGTCCCACGAGTCGTTCCAGTGGTACTGGTGGTAGCCGCGCAGCTTGCCGGTGTCGACGTCGAGGCCGAGCACCGAGGCCGAGTAGAGGTTGTCGCCCGGGCGCTGGTCGCCGATCCACTGCGCCGCGTTGCCGGTGCCCCAGTAGGTGATGTTGAGCGCGGGATCGTAGCTGCCGGTGATCCACACCGACACGCCGCCCGTTTTCCAGGTGTCGCCCTTCCAGGTGTCCGAGCCGGGCTCGCCGGGGGCGGGGACGGTGTAGGTCTTCCACGCGGTGCCGCCGGTCTTCGCGTCCAGGGCCTGGATGAAGCCGCGAATGCCGAGCTCGCCGCCCGAGACGCCCACGATGACCTTGCCCTTGGCCACCAGCGGGGCCAGGGTCATGTAGTAGCCCTTCTTGTAGTCCTCCACCGTCTGGTCCCACACCACCTTGCCGGTCTTGGCGTCGAGCGCCACCACGTGGGCGTCGAGGGTGGCCAGGTACACCCTGTCCTCGTAGAGGCCGACGCCGCGGTTGGTGGGATGGAGCTGGAAGAGGTCCTCGGGCAGGTCGCGCTTGTAGCGCCAGAGCAGCTCGCCGCTCTTGGCGTCGAGGGCCAGGACCTGGTTCTGCGGCGTGCTCACGAACATGATCCCGTTGTTGACGATGGGCGGCGACTGGTGCCCCTCGGCCACGCCGGTGGAGAACGTCCACACCGGCACCAGCGACGCCGCGTTGCCGGGGGTGACCTGCTCGAGCGGGCTATAACCCCAGCCGTCGTAGGTGCGCCGGTACATCAGCCAGTTCTCCGGCTCGGGGTTGACGAGCCGCTGGTCCGTCACCGGCGTGTAGGCCGTCGCGCCCGCGGTCGGCTTCGCGCGGGGCGCCGGGGCCATCGACGCGGCGGGGGATCCGGTGGTCATGCCGGTGCAGCCGCCGAGGAGCGCGGCCGGGGTCGTCACGATCAGAACGCCGAACATCGCCAAGAGCGCCCGAGTTCTCACGATCGTTCCTCCCTGTACTGGCTGTGAAGCGCTCACTGCTCCGGCTTGGCCGCTCACGTGGGCTGGAACCCGGGCCGGCCCAGGAAGCCGGCGGCGGCGACCGGCACGCCGTCGACGACCTTCACGGGCACCCGCGGGAGCCGCCGGGGCGCGGGTCCGCCGACGACGCGGCCGGCGTCCTTGGGATCGAATTCCGACTCGTGGCACGGACAGCGGAATCGGATGGACTCGGCCTTCCAGAGGGTGATGTCGCAGCCGGTGTGCGTGCACACGCCGGAGTAGGCCACGACGCCCTCGGCGGAACGGCCGCGGGTCTCCTCCGAGAGATCCGTGAGAGTCAGGCGCACGAGCAGCAGCTGGTTCAGGCGCGATCCGTCGCGCACCACGCCGCTGGGATCCATCGGGAAGGCCGGCACGGGCGGGCCGCCGACGGGGATGTCGGCGACCGTGATCACCTTGCCGGTCTGATTCCCGGTCCGGAACACGAACCGATCGCCGTTCTGAGGGCGCTGACTCTTGGGATCGCCCTGGGCGGAGGCCTCGGGGATGGCGCGGGCACACAGGTCCAGCAGAGGGAGTCCGACGCCGATCGCGAGCGCTCCTCGCAGCATCGCGCGTCGTGGCTCTCGGCGGTTCATCGACGATCCGCCCGCGAGCTCGTCGCCCATGGCTATCACCGCCGTCGCCCGAGGCGGCTGCGGCTCCGGCGCGGATTCTGGGAGAAGTGCCCGCGCGATGTCAAGACGCACGGCGCGGGCGGGTCGCCCGTGGTCTAGACGTCGGTCCGGTGGGAGCGTCCGACCGCCGCTCCGAGCTCGCTCACCGCCCGGGGGCCGGCCGGATCAGCAGGCCCGAGGTGGATACCCGCAGCTCCAGCTCCGCCGGCCGCGCCGCGTCGATGAACGTGGCCGAGCCGTACTCGGCGTCGAGCAAGGGCGCGAGCAACGCGTAGCGCCGACGCAGGTCGAAGAGGTCGAGCGGCTTGGGCTGAACGAGGGAGAACACCGTCCGGGGCTTCGTGGTCTCGTCCGTGAGCAGGCGGTAGCGCCCCGCGACCCGATCGAGCTCGTAGGCGGTGTGCAGGCCCAGGACGTTGACGATCGGCTTCCACTTGAGGATGTGCGCGTCCACGTAGAGCTCGTCGCCGCCGAGCGTGAACCGCTCCTCGTGGCCGTCCGGGAAGCGGAACGTGGCCGAGAAGCGCTGCGCGGCCGCCGGGACGATCGTCACCGTCGCCGCGACGTCCTCGAAGGTGAGCGCGCGGTATCCCTGGGTGGCCACGGCGAGCGTGGCCAGGAGCCCGGCCACGGACAGCAGGAGCAGCGCGAGCAGCGCGCCCGAGACCGCGCCGAGCACGCGCCGGCTTCGCAAGGCCAGGAGGCCGATGGTCAGGAACGCGAGGCTGGCGCCGGCGAGGAGCAGCGCGGCGATGAGCAGCCAGCTCTCCATGCGAGCGGGATCCTACTCGCCCGGGTCCGACCCGGTCCCGGGCGCTCTCCAGCCGGCCCGCACGAGCCCCAGGGTCTGTAGCGCCCGCCCCACGGGCCCGCGTGGCCCGGCCACGGCCAGCGCCGGGCGGGGAATACGGAATCGCGCGGCCAGATCGTCCAGCAGCGAGTAGGCGACTGGCGTCACCAGCAGGGTCAGGACCAGCGAGAGCGTCTGCCCGCCGATGATCACAACCGCGATCACCCGGCGCTCCTGGGCGCCCGGACCGGTGCCGATGGCGAGCGGGATCATTCCGGCCACGAAGGTGAGCGTCGTCATGAGGATCGGGCGCAACCGGTCCCGGTTGCCCTGCAGGATGGCGGGCAGCCGCTCCATGCCGCCCGCGCGCAGCGAGTTCATGTGGTCGATCTGGAGGATCGCGTTCTTCTTGACCACGCCGAAGAGGACGAGGATCCCGAGGGCCGAGTAGAGGTTGAGGGTGTTCCCGGTGAGCCACAGCGACACGAGAGCGAACGGGACGCAGAGCGGCAGCGAGAGCAGGATCGTGAACGGATGCACCAGGCTCTCGAACTGCGCGGCCAGGATCATGTACATGAAGACGATCGACAGCGCGAAGGCCAGCGCCATCTCCACGAAGGTGCGCTCCAGCTCCCGCGCCCGGCCCGAGATCACGGTGTCGTAGCCGGGCGGCAGGTCCATGCGGACGACCTCCTCGCGGAGCGCCTCGACCCGGTCGGCCAGGGCGTACCCGGGCGCCACGTTGGCCCGCAGCCGCGCCTCGCGGGCGCGGTCGAGGCGATCGATGCGCGAGGCCCCCCACGCCGACGTCACCGTGACCAGGTTGTCGAGCCGCGCAATGCCCCCGCCCGCGCGGGGCACCCACAGCAGACCGATCAGGCCAGGGTCGTCGCGGTCCTCCTCCTGCAGCCGCAGCTGGACGTCGTACTCGTAGTTCGCCCGCGGGTCGTAGAAGCGGGTGACCTCGTCGTCGCCTCCCACCATCACCTGGAGCGCGGTGGCGATGTCGGCGGTGTCCACGCCCAGGTCGGCGGCGCGCTCCCGTTCGACCCGGATGCGGAGCTCCGGCTTGTCGAGCTTCAGCGTGGTGTCGGCGTCGATCAGGCCCAGGTCCTCGGAGCGCTGGCGGAGGCGCTCGGTGTAGGCAGCCAGCTGATCGAGGTTCGGACCACGGAGGATGAAGTCGATGTCGATGAATCCCCCCGCGAACTGAAAGCCGGACGGGTTCCGCACCTGGGTGCGTACGCCGGGGCTCGCGATCGCGCGCAGCCGGCGCCGCACCTCCTGCATGACCTCCTGCTGGGACCGGTTGCCCCGGAAGGCCGCGCCGGGATCCCCGCCCAGGATCCCGCGGGCCAGGCGCCCGACCGAGAACACGCGCTCCTCGTGAGGGAGGAGGGCCACGTACATGCGCGCCTCGCTCACCGACCCCAGGAAGGATCCGCCGGCGGTGGCGAGCACGAGGCGCACGCCGGGCACCTGCCGCAGCTGGGCCGCGATCGCGCGCACCAGGTGGTCCATGGCCGGCAGGCTGGTCCCCTGGGGGGCATTGATCCGGACCTCGAATTCGCCCTCGTCGATGCCGCTCGGCAGGTAGTCCCGCCCGAGCATCTGGTAGAGCGGCACCACGGAGGCCATCACGACGAGCGCGATCAGGCTGACCGCGAGGCGATGGCGCATGGCGAGCTCGAGGCCGGCCAGGTAGGTCCGATCGAGCCGGCGGTAGAACCCGGCCCGCGAGCCGGCCTCGTGCTCGGGTCCGGACGCGGTGCCGCCCGGCCGCAGCAGGCGCGCGCTCATCATGGGGGTCAGGGTGAAGGACACGAGGAGGCTGACCATGACCGCCACCCCTGCGGTGAGGCCGAACTGATACAGGAAGCGGCCGGAGATGCTCGACATGAAGGACACGGGCAGGAAGATCACGACCAGCGAGAGCGTGGTGGCCATGACCGCGAGCCCGATGTCGGCGGTCGCGGCGCGGGCCGCCTCGAGCGGCCGCATCTTCTTCTCCTCCATGAACCGGAAGATGTTCTCGAGCACGACGATCGCGTCGTCGATGACCACGCCCACCATCAGCACCAGGGCCAGCATCGTGACGCTGTTCAGCGTGAAGCCCAGCAGGCGCATCATCCCGAAGGTCGTGATGACCGAGGCGGGAATGGCGACCGCGGCGATCAGCGTGGAGGCCCAGCTACGCATGAAGACGAGAACCACCAGCGAGGCCAGGATCGCGCCCAGGACCAGGTGCACGTTGATCTCGTGCAGGGCGGCGTGGATGTAGCGCGACTGGTCCTGGAGCACCTCGACCCGGACGCCGGGCGGCAGCGCGGCCGCCGCCTGCGCGAGGTTCGCCTTGGTCGCGGCGATCGTCGCCACCGTGTTGGCGCCGGACTGTCGGCGCACCTCGAGGACGACGGTGCGCGTGCCGTCGAGGCGGGCGATCGAGCGCTCCTCCTTGGTCCCATCCTCGGCCCGGCCGAGATCGCGAATTCGCACCGGCACCCCGCCCACCGTGGTCACCACCACGTCGTTGAAGGCCTCCGCGTCGGGCAGCCGCCCCATGGTCCGGAGCGCGTGCTCCCGCGCCGGGCCGGTGACGTTGCCGCCGGGCAGCCCGGAGTTCTGGCGCCGGAGCGCGTCGCGGACGGCGGTGATCGGCAGGCGATACGCGGCGAGGCGGCTCGCGTCGATCCGCACGTCGATGGCCCGCTCGAGCCCTCCGACGATGTCGACCTGGCCGACCCCGCTCGACCGCTCCAGCCGCAGCTTCACCACCTTGTCGGCCAGCTCGGTGAGCTCCCGGATCGGCAGGTCGCCCGAGAGCGCCACCGTCAGCACCGGGGAGGACTCGTTGTCGAACTTCGAGACGATCGGCGGCTCCGCGTCCTGGGGAAGCTTGCGCAGCACCGTCGCCACCCGATCCCGGACGTCCTGGGCCGCGGTCTCGATGTTCACGTCGAGGTCGAACGTCACGATGACGATGGAGCTGCCCGCGGCGGAGATCGAGCGCATCTCGTCGATGCCGGCGACGGTGTTGACGACCTCCTCGATGCGCTGGGAGATCTGGACCTCCACCTCCTCGGCGGAGGCGCCCGGGAGCTGGGTGCGGATCATCACGGTGGGCAGGTCCACCACCGGGAAGCGATCCACGCCGAGACGTGCCCAGGACACCGCGCCCACGACCACCAGGGACAGGACCAGCATCGTCGCGAAGACGGGCCGGCGGATGCAGACCTCGGCGAGCTTCTGCATGCGCTATCTCGGGCGGGCGTCGGGCGTGCCCGCGGCCGCGCCCGGCGGCGCGGATCCGGCGACCGTCACCGGCGCCCCGTCGTGGAGCTGGGCGAGGCCCGAGGTGGCGACCTGCTCGCCGGGCTGCACGCCCCTGACGACCTCGATGAGCCCGCCCTTGCGTGCGCCCAGGCCGACGGTCCGCTCACGAGCCACTCCGCCCTCCACGACGAACACCTTGGTGATGCCCGCGAAGTACGCCACCGCGCCCTCCGGCACGAAAGCCACTGCCTGGTCCTGGCGCAGGAGCACGGCGGCCCGCGCGAAGAGGCCCGGCCGGAGAAGCCCCTCTCGGTTGGGCACCTCGGCCTCGATCGTGACGGTTCGGCTCGTCACGTCCACCGCCGGGCTGACGCGCGTCACCCGTCCCGGGAAGTCGCGGGTGGGGAGCGGATCGACGCGGATGCGTATCGACTGGCCCGGCCGCAGCTCGAGCGCCGCGTGCTCGGGCACGGTGCCGGTGAACTTCAGCACGTCGGTACGCACGATGGTGAACACGGCGGTGTTCTCGGTGACGTACTGGCCGGGATTGAGGTGGCGGCGGGCGATGGCGCCGGTGATGGGCGCTCGGAGCGTGACGTCGGTCAGCTTCTTGCGCGCCAGGGCCAGGTCGGCCTCGCGGCGCCGCAGCTCGGACTCTGCCACCCGGACCGCCGAGCGATCGCTCTCCAGGTTGGCCTCGGCGACCCGCACCCGGTCGGGGAACTGGCCCAGCTCCACCTGGGACGTCTCGTGCTGCGCGGCCGCCGTCTCGTACTGCGTCCGGGCCACGTCCACTTCCCGCGGCGCCACCAGGGCATCGGCGGCCAGCTTGCGCATCCGCTCCAGGTTGGCGCGCGTCTCTTCGAGCCCGGCCCGCGTTCGGTTCAGGCCGGCCTCCAGGGACCGACGGCTCGCCCGCACCTGCTGGAGCTGGGCGAGGGCCGCCTGGCCCTGCGCCTGCGCCCGCTGCAAGCCGTCCCGCGCGGCCCCGACCCCCGCCTCGGCCTGCTCCACGGCCAGCGCCGTCTCGCGCGGGTCCTGCTCCGCCACCACCTGGCCGGCCTGCACGCGATCGCCGAGATCCACCAGGAGGCGGGCCACGGTCCCGGCTATGGAGGTGTTGAGGACGACCTCCTCCCACGCCAGGAGGCTCCCGGTGGCGTCGACCATGCGATCGAGCGCCTTGGCCTCGACGGGGGCGACGCTCACCGCGGTGACCCGGGAGCCGCCGGTGGCTCCGGCGGGCGCCGGCTTGCGCTCGACGGCACTTGGCGGCTCCCCCGAGCAGCCGGCTCCGGCCGCGAGTCCGAGCAGGAAAGTCGAGAACAGACGGGTCGCGCGTCGTCGCTGGGCGGGGCGGGGGCCGCTCACGTCGGCCGGTTTCCGGGCGGCCACATCATCCAGTGTAGTCGACATCGCACCGGCGGCAAGCACCCAGGCTGCCCCCCCGACCGGCGGCCCGGGAGCCGGCGAGGCGCCTCGTCCGCCGCGGGTCCGGTCACGCGCCGATTACAGCCGCGCCATCACCCGGTCTGCGAAGTCCGCGATCACGCGGTACTGCCGGTCGAGCCGTAGGCGTCGAGAGCCGGCCGGCCTGCCGCGCGGCGAGGCGGGTGCCCCGCTCGCGGACGACTAGTGCATCACGAGGCCGCCGGTCACGTTGATGGCCTGACCGGTCATGTAGGACGACTTGCCGGAGGCGAGGAAGCCGACGACGTTGGCCACGTCCTCCGCCTTCTCGATGCGGCCGAGCGGGATCTGCTCGACGCGCTGCTTGAGGTACTCACCGGGACGCAGGCCCATGAGCCCCTCGCCGGCCTCGCGGTCGACCTGGAAGATCATGTCGGTCTCGACGATGCCCGGGCAGACACAGTTGGCCCGGATGCCGTCGGCGGCGTGGGCGAGGGCGAGGCTTCGGGTCATGCTGATCACCGCGGCCTTGGTGACGCCGTAGACCAGCGAGGTCTTGAGCCCCATCTTGCCGGCCATCGAGGCCAGGCTGATGATGTTGCCGCGCTTCGCCGCCACCATGTGCGGCAGCACCGCCTGACTGGCGAAGAACACGCCCTTGGCATTGACCGCGAGCAGGCGGTCCCAGTCCGCCTCGGTCACGTCCGCGGTGTGCATCGACTTGTGGATGCCCGCGTTGTTCACCAGGATGTCGATGCGCCCGAATTCGGCCATCGTCCGATCGGCCATCGCCTGCAGATCGGCGAGCCGGGTGACGTCGGTGCGCACCGCGAGGGCGCGTCGCCCGAGCGCGCGCACCTCGTCGGCGGTGCGCTTGCCCGTCGCCTCGTCCATCTCGGCCACCACGATGTCGGCCCCCATGCCCGCCAGCTCCAGCGCGATGGCCCGGCCGATGTTGCGCCCCGCGCCGGTGACGATCGCAGCCTGCCCCCGGAGCTCCATCTCAGCAGCACCCGCCCGAGATGCCGGGCCGCCGCTGGATCAGCTCGACGCGCACGTCGTCCGGAGCCTGGACGAAGCAGATGCGCGGGCCGCCGGGGATCTCGATCGGCCCTTCCAGGAGCCGGGCCCCGAGGCCTTCCAGCCGCGCGATGTCCGCCTCGAGGCTGTCGGAGTCGAAGCCGAAGTGCTCGAGACCGTGGTGCGCCTTCGCGTCGCCGGGGCCGAGCATCTCGTTGGTGCGCGCGCCGGAGATGTTGACCGGGGTGCCGTCCTCGCTCTGGCAGCGCACGAACCGGTCGCCGAAGACGCGCGTCTCGTCGGAGACGATCTTGAAGCCGAAGGCTCGCACGTACCAGTCGGCGGTCTTGCGCGGATCCGAGGCCTTCAGATGGATGTGATTGATCCGGTAGGGCATGGTGGTGTCCTTTCGGCTGAGGTATCGTCGGTGCGCGTCGGCATCGCGGCCGCACGGTCGGCCGCGCGCGGTGGTCGAAGCCGCGCTCACTATCGAAGCCGCGTTAGAGGATATTCTCACCCGCGCGCCGGTTCAAGGACCGGCCCGTGTCAGGAGGCGCGCTCCATGGATATCGGTTGCCATCTTCCCAACCAGGGGCCGCTCGCCACCGGCGAGGCGCTCGTGCGCTTCTGCCGCGAGGCCGAGCGTCGTGACGTCGCCTCGCTGTGGGTGAGCGACCACGTGATCTTCCCGCGCACCGCCACCGGGAGCTATCCGGGCGGCCGCTTCCCGCATCCGCCCGACAAGCCGTACCTGGAGCCGGTCACCGTGCTCGCGGCAGCCGCGGTGTGCACCAGCCGCGCGCGGCTCGGCGCGTCGGTGTTCATCCTCGGGCATCGCCATCCGGTGGTGATGGCCAAGATGCTCACGAGCATCGACGCGCTCTCCGGCGGCCGGCTGATCTGCGGTGTCGGGGTCGGCTGGTGGAAGGAGGAGCTGGAGATCCTGGGCGTACCCTTCCACGCGCGCGGCCGCCACGGCGACGAGATCCTCCGGGCGTTCAAGGCGCTCTGGACCGAGGACAACCCGCGCCTGGACGGCGAGTTCTTCCGGTTCCACGATCTCGGCTTCGCGCCCAAGCCGGTGCAAAAGCCGCATCCGCCGATCTGGGTCGGCGGCGACAGTCCGGGCGCGTTCCGTCGCGTGGTCACGCTGGGCGACGGCTGGCACGCGACGTCCAAGGATCCGGCCCAGCTCGCCGCGGCCCTGGAGCGGCTGCGCGCGGTGGCCGACCGACACGGCCGCGACATGAAGACCATCGCCATCTCGGTGCGCTACAGCTTGCCCGACACGCTGCTCGCGGGCGGCCCGCAGCGGGCGATCGACGAGCTGGCCGGCTACCGGCGCCTCGGCGTGAGCCACGTCGCGATCGACTTCCGCCGCGACGACCTGCCCCGCATGCTCGAACTGCTCGAACTGATCACCGGCACGATCCGGCCTGCGGTGGAGAAGGCGTAGGTCAGGAAGAGCTTCGTGGCCGGGGGCCGCGGCGGGCGCGATGCGGTCGCCCCGCCGGACCGACCTCTCGGGGTTACCGGGTTGTTCGTTCCGTCTCGGTTATGACGGTGCTCGCCGAATGCCTCCAATCCGACCCGAGTGGCGAAAATTGCGGATCGCGGCTGGGCACGATGCGTGCACTCGTGGCGCTCATGAAACTGAGACCGGGCGTCTTGAGACGGGGTGGTTCCGGCGTGCTCGCCATCGTCTTGCTGTGTTTCTGGGGATGCGCCTCGGCGCCGGCCCCGCGTCCTACCGCTCACCCCTTCGACGACGTCCGCCGCCTCGCCATCATCGCCTCGGGCGAGAGCTCGTTCTCCATCGTCGGTCACCATGCCGAGCCCGGGCGAACCTTCGACGAGATCCTGGCCTGGTATCCGACCCAGGCCTGGATGCGTCCCCTCGCGAAGCTCCTCCACAGGGGAATCAACTGGGCGCTCGAGCTCGACCAGACGGCCACCATCTCCCGCCGCGTCGACGACATCGCGCCTCGGGCGATCGTGGCCGCCGCGATGGCCCAGAAACTTCGGGCGAGTGGCTGGTTCGATGAGGTACGGACGCTCGAGAGGGAGCCGACCGCCGAAGAGCGGCGGGCTGACCCGATCGTGCGCGTCATGGTGCCGGCATGGGGACTCGTGCGGGTCCACGAAGGCGATCCGGATCTGCTCGCGAGCTTCGCGGACGTGCGGGGGTACCTGATGATTCCCGGAACCGGGGTTGTCCTGTGGGAAGGAAACGAGGACGTGACCGCCCCGGAACAGTTTCCGGGCGATAGCTTCATGAAGGACCACGACTTTGCCCGGCAGGAGGTGGTCGACGTCCTGGAGCGGGCGGGTCAGCGCCTGGCCAGCGAGCTGATGTACGCGCGGAGCGCGGGCCGGTGAGCTCGCGGAGCCTGGCTCCGATCACGCTCGTCTTGGCCTTGACGGTCAACGGGTGCGGGACCACGGCGCTCGATGTCCGCTATCCGGAGCAGGGCGTGAACCGGGCCCTGCTCGCGTCGGTTGCACCTCGTCGGGTCCAGATCGGCAACGTCGACGATCGCCGCCTGGAGACCGCGCGGGTCGGCATCGAGCCCGGTGGCAAAGGCGAGATCGTCACGAGCCGCTCGGTCGCCGACATCGTGCACGAGGCGCTCGGCATCGAGATGAGCAAGAACGGTCATCTCCTCGTGTCCGACCGGCCGGACGTCGTGGTGAGGCCGGCCGTCGAGGTGTTCTCGCTCGACGCGGTCGAAGGATACGCGAGCGTGCAGTATGTCGGGAGGGTCGTCATCGCGTTGACCGTCGCCGATGGACGTACGGGCGATACGCTCCTGACCCGGCGATACGCCGGCGTCAGGAGACGGCAGGTCGACAAGCCCGACGAGAGCCAGTGGCGCGAGGTCCTCGACACCGCGCTCGCCCGCGCCATGCACGACCTGGCCACCGATCCGGACCTCGTCGCGGCCCTCGGCGGATCCCGCCCGTCGCCGGCCAGGCCGGCGGCCTGAGCGGCGAGCGATCACGGATGCACGCGATGCCGATGAATCCATCGCGACGGGTGTTCTTGTGTCGCTCCATCGGGCTGGCCGCGCCGTGGCTGCTTTCCCCCCGACCCGCATGGGCCGCCGGCGCCGGTGGCGAGTTCAACGTCCGCGATCATGGAGCGAGGGGCGACGGTCGCACGCTCGACACGCGGGCGATCCAGGCCGCCATCGACTCTGCCCGACAGACGGGCGGCACCGTGCTCTTTCCTCCCGGCGAGTACCTGTCGGGCTCGCTCCATCTGCGTAGCCACATCACCGTGCGCCTGAGCGCGGGCTCGGTCCTGATCGCCAGCAAGGAGGAAGCCGATTTCGATCCGGTCGAGCGCCTCGGCTATGACTCCCATTCGGACGCGGAAACCCGGGACTTCCGCTTTGCCCTTCTCCAGGGGCGCGACCTGGTTGGCCTCCGCATTCTCGGGCCAGGACGCATCGACGGGAACCGGACGAGCCGCGGAGGGCCCAAGCCGATCGCGTTGAAACGCTGTCGAACCACCCAGATTCGTGAGCTGACCATCGTCAATGCGCCGAACTACAACATCAGTCTCCTCGGCTGCGATGGCGTGGACATCCGAGGTGTCACCATTCTGAATGGGTACTCCGACGGAATCGATCCCGATTGCTCCCGCAATGTGCGGATCAGTGACTGTCACATCGAGTCTCGGGACGACGCGATCGTTCTCAAGGCCAGCTTCGCCCTGGGCACTCGCGGCACCACGCAAGACGTGAGGGTGACCAACTGCCATCTCAGCACCATTCACAACGGCCTCAAGCTCGGCACCGAATCGGCCGGCCACTTCAGGAATATCGTCTTCAGCCATTGCACGATCGTCGGCCGGTCCCACGCGTGGAAGGGCGACCTGAGCTCCGGCGTCTCGCTCGAGATGGTCGACGGGGGGAAGCTGGAGCGCGTCGTCGTGTCGGATCTTCGAATGACCAATGTTCGGGCGCCCATCTTCGTTCGCCTGGGCAACCGGGGCCGGGGACAGGAACGACGCCTGGCGGGTACTCTCCAGAACGTGTCCATCTCGAACGTCGTGGCCGTCGGCGCCATGACCGCGTCGTCGATCACCGGCATACCCGACCATCCGGTCTCCGAGATCCGGCTCCAGAGCATTCGGATCACCGTCCGGGGTGGGGCGAGCGCCGACGTCGCTTCTCGGAGCGTGCCGGAGCTGGAGCAGCGATATCCGGACGCCTACATGTTCCACGATCTGCCGGCGTACGGCCTCTACTGCCGCCACGTACGGGGCCTCCGGTGTGACCGTGTCGAGCTGGACGCGGATCGGCCAGATGCGCGTCCCGCGGTGGTACTGGACGACGTCGCTCGGGCGCGCGTGGGGGCCTTCCGGGCGACGCCACCCGCAGAAGGACAGCCGTTGATCTGGCTGCGCTCGGTGCAGGATTGTCAGGTCAGCGGCCTTCGCGCGAGCCCGGGAACCAGAGCGGTGCTGCGGCTCAGCGGCTCGGACACGGCTCGGGTGAGCCTGGTGGGGAACGATTTCAGCCACGTGGACCAGATTGCGATGGTGGATGGATCGGTCGTGGAGACCGCCTTGCGGCTGGAGGGAAACGTGATGCCGGGGCCCCTGGCGCCACGTAGCCCGCGCGGGCAAACCCTCGCGATCGATTAGATCGGGGTCAGGTCTTGCATTACGACATTTTCGCCACTCGAGGCGACATCGTCGCGCGCCACGAAAATGTCGTAATGCAAGACCTGACCCCGGACTGACACCGGATTACTGGCGGCGGCGGAGCATCTGCTGCAGGCTCTGGCGGGTGAGGCCCAGGCGCTCGGCGGCGCGGGTCTTCGAGCCGCACTCGTGGAGCGCATCCTCGATCATCCGACGCTTGAGGGCTTCCACCGCCTCGTTGAGCGTTCGGACGGTGGCGACGGCGCCCGCGCCGGCCGCGATGCGCTCCGAGAGATGGACGGGACCCAACGGACGCCCGGTGTCGGCCAACGCCACCGCGCGCTCCAGCTCGTTCTCCATCTCGCGCACGTTGCCGGGCCACGGGTAGGTCTGCAGGAGCTGGAGCGCGTCGGCGCCCACCGCGGGCACCGCGCGCCGCGCACGCCGGCACGCCTGGCGGAGGAAATGATCGGCGAGCGCGGAAATGTCGCCGGTCCGCTCGCGCAATGGCGGCAGGCGGATGGGGAAGACATTGAGCCGGTAGTAGAGGTCCCGGCGGAACCGGCCGGCGGCCACGTCGGCCTCCAGGTCGGCGTTGGTGGCCGCAATCACGCGGATGTCCACGCGCCGGGTCGCACCGCCGCCGACCCGGCGCAGCTCCCCCTCTTGCAGCACGCGCAGGAGCCGCAGCTGCATCGCGGGCGAGGTCTCGCCGACCTCGTCGAGGAAGATGGTGCCGCCGTCGGCTTCCTCGAAGAGGCCCTTGCGCTCGCCGACCGCGCCGGTGAACGCGCCGCGGGTGTGGCCGAACAGCTCGGATTCCAGCAGCGAGTCGGGCAGCGCGCCGCAGCTCTGGGCCACGAACGGCTTCACCCGGCGGGGGCCGTTGGCGTGGATGAGGTGCGCGAACAGCTCCTTGCCGGTGCCGGTCTCGCCGAGCAGCAGCACGGTGGTGTCGCCGTCGAGAACTTTTCGAGCGAGATCCACCGCGACTCGCAGCCCGGTGTCGGCGCCCACCAGCGCGTCGAACGACGCGGGCTTGTCGCGGCCGGCCGCCGCGTCGCGCCGGAGCGCGTTGTAGGCCACCTCCAGCTCGTCGCGGAGCCGCACGTTCTCCCGGGCGAGGCCCCAGCGCTCGGCGGCCCGGCGCACCACCAGCAGCAGCTCGTTGGGATCCCACGGCTTGGGCACGAAGTGGTAGATGCGCCCGGTGTTGATCGCCTCCATGAGGTTGTCGACGTCGGTGTAGGCGGTCAGCACGATGCGGATCGCGTCCGGGGTCAGCTCCTGGCTGCGGCGCAGCAGCTCGACGCCGGTCATGCCGGGCATCCGGTGGTCGGTCACGATGACCGCGACGTCCGGCTCGGCGGCGAGCCGGGCCAGCGCCTCCTCGCCGTGGCCGGCCCGCAGCACGCGGAACTCGGCGGCGAGGATCGCCTCCAGCGCGTCGAGCACGCGCGGCTCATCGTCCACGATCAGGATCGTCGTCTCGTCCACCGGACCTCCGGGCGGGCGGGTCATCACGTCGAGGCCAGAGTCGTCGTCACCGGCTCGCGGACCCCGCAGACCTCGTAGAGCGTCTGGCGCGGCCGGATGCCCTTGAGCCGGAGCCGGCCGAGCTCGCGGCATTCTACGACATCGCGAACCCCGAGGAACGTGTCTTCGCCGAGGATGATATGCGCGTCGAAGAGCCGGGTCATCCGCTGGATCCGGGACGCCGCGATCATCGCCCGTCCCACCACGATCAGCTCCCGCCGGCGGTCCGAGCCGATGGTCCCGGCCATCACCCGGCCGGAGCTGATCCCGATCCCGATGTCGAAGGTGGGCCGGCCCTCGGCGGCCCATCGCGCGGCCAGGTCGCGCACCGCGGCCACCATGTCGAAGGCGGCCCGCACCGCACGCACGGCCACGTCGGGCCCCGGCTCGGGCACGCCGAAGAGGGCCACGATCTCGTCGCCGACCAGCTGCTCCACCGTGCCGTGGTGGCGGAAGATCACCTCGATCATCTCGGTGAAGTATTCGTCGAGGAGCTGGATCACCACCGGCGCCGGGTTCGACTCGATGAGACGCGTGAAGCCGCGGATGTCGGCGAAGAGCACGGTGGCGTCGCGCCAGTCGCCCGGCAGCTCGAGCATCCCCGGATCGGCGATGGCGAGGTCCGCCAGCTGGGGCGACACGTAACGCTGCAGGTGCGCGCGCACCGACGCCTCGCGGACCAGGTCGTCCTGGGCCCCCCGGAGGTGCTCGAGGGTCTGCTCGAGCTCGGCGTTCTTCGCCCCGAGGTCCGCCACCAGCTGGGCGCGCTCGCGACACAGGCGATAGTGCTCGACCGCGCGGGCCACCACGTGCCGCAGCTCGTGCGGATCCCAGGGCTTCAGCAGGAAGTGGTAGACCCCGGCCGCGTTGATCGAGTCCATCAGCGCCTCGGTGTCGGTGAACGCGGTGAGGAGGATGCGCACCACGTCCGGCGCGACGTCGCGGCTGCGGGTGAGCAGCTCGGTGCCGGTCATGCCGGCCATCCGCTGGTCGCTCACCACCACCGCGACCTCCTTCGTCCGCAGCAGCTCCAGCGCGGTCTCCGGACGGTCGGCGCGGAAGACCTCGTGCTCCATGGCGAGGAGCGCCTCGAGGGCGTCGAGCACGCGCGGCTCGTCGTCCACGAGGAGCACCGCGGCGGGCGCGCTCATGCGCCGGCCCCGGTCGGGGCGTCAGCGGCGGCGCGGGCCACCGGGAGCTCCAGGGTGAAGACGGCCCCCCCTTCGGGCCGGTTCTCGGCGCGGATCTCGCCACCGTGCTTGGTGACGATCTCGTAGCTGATCGACAGGCCGAGCCCGGTGCCTTCGCCGACCGGCTTGGTGGTGAAGAACGGGTCGAAGATGCGGCCGATCGCCTCGGCCGGCATGCCGGGGCCGGTGTCGGCGATTCGGATGATCGCCCGGGAGCCCTCCCGCCGGGTTTCGATGGTGATGGTGCCGGGCCCGTGAATGGCCTGGGCCGCGTTGGCGAGGACGTTGAGGAAGACCTGGTCGATCTGCGAGCGCACGCACTCCACCGCGCCGAGGGCGCCGTACTCCCGCCGCACCGTGATGCGGTCCTTCAGGAGATGATTCAGGAGCGTGAGGCTCGACTCCAGCTCCTCGTTGAGGTCGACCGGCTGCCACACGTCGTCGGGCGTGCGCGCGAACACCCGCAGGTCACGCACGATCTTGCGGGTCCGGTCGGCCCCGTCGCGGATGCCGTCGATCATCGCGTCGAGATACTTCAGCGCGTAGTCGATCTTGAGCTCGCGCCGCCGCTCGGCCACCCGGGTGCGGTCGGCCTCGGGCAGGGTGGCGTCCTGGTAGGCCTCGAGCATCGCGCGCAGGCGGCGCACGAAATCCTCCAGCGTGGTCACGTTCGAGGAGATGAAGCCGATCGGGTTGTTCAGCTCGTGGGCCACCCCGGCCACCAGCTGGCCCACCGAGGCCATCTTCTCCCGCTGGATGAGCTGCTGCTGGGTGGCCTGCAGATCGCGATAGGCCGTGCGCAGCTCCTCGTTGGTGCTCCGCAGCTGCTCGGTGCGCACGCGCACCTTGTCCTCGAGGCTGCGGGACAGGTCCTCGATGGTCTGGAAGCTCTCGGCCTTGTCGATGGCGAGGGCCACGTGGCTGGCCACCGCGGTGAGCAGCTCCACGTCGCCGTGGTCGAAGCGGCCCACGTCGGAGGCGGTCACCGAGAGCGCGCCGAACACCTGCTCGCGCACGCGCAGCGGGACCGCCACGAAGCTGCGCACCTGATGGGCCTGGACCAGCGGCAGATGGATCGGCTCGTCGGTGTGCTCCACGTCGTTGACCAGGACCGGCAGCCCGGTGATCACGGCGCGGGCGCTGGCGCTCAACTGCGGGTCGAGCGGCACGTCGACGCCCGCGAAGGGCACGGCCCCCGCGTCGAGACCGGCCATCCGGTGGCCGCACAGCACCTGGCGCTCGCGGTCCACCACGAAGAGGTAGGCCTTCTCGTAGCGCATCAGGTGGACGAGCCGGCTCAGGGTCTGGTCGTAGATCTTCTCGGGGTCGAGGGTGCCGCTCACCGCGGCGCTGAGGTCGGTGAGGAGCGAGAGCTGCTCGATCCGCGTCTCCAGCTCCGCGAACTTCTTCTCCAGCTCGCGGTTCGAATAGATGATCTCCTCGGATTGCAGATCCAGCAGGCGCTGGGTGTGCTGTCGCTGATAGCGCTCGCGGAGCGACTGACCCAGGGCCACCCCGGCGACCAGGGGCAGGGGCGCGGCGGCCACGAGGGGCCAGCTGCCCGCCGACGTGGCGGCCGCGCCGAGAAGGGCCGCGACGCCTCCGCCGACCAGGGAGGGCGCCCAGAAGCGGCGTCCGCGGGACGGATTCGTCCAGCGGATGTCCCAGCGGCACGCGTCCGCGCCCCTCGCCGCGCACGAGCTCTCGACGATCCGCGCCCGGGGCAGGCCCCAGTTGGTCGGGAACCGCTCGCACTGCACCTTGGCCCACGTGCACCTCCAGACCGTGATGGCCTGCCCGGGCAGGGGCGTCCAGTGGTAGACCGCGTGGTGCCGGCCAACCTCGAGGATGTCGAGCCGGTAGAGCCCGCGGCTCTGGTGGCCGTAGATGGTGGCGGCCCGCTCGTAGGCCGCCCGCGGATTGCCGATGCCCATGGAGTAGGTGCCGAGATAGGAGCGCTCCTCACGGGGCTTCCAGTCCATGAAGGACTCGCCGTACCGGCGGGCCCACCGCTCCTCGTCGGGCTCGTGCATCAGCTCCTGGCCCAGCTTGACCAGCTGATCGGCCACCGCCGCCGGGATCCAGTTGTGGTCGGCCATGAGGTAGTCGCGCGATCGTCCGGCCGCGCGGCAGATCGCGGCGGCGGCCTCGGGGCCG
>DATFYA010000013.1 GCA_035315345.1 Candidatus Methylomirabilota bacterium | reverse complement strand
TTGAAGCCTGTCGTGGTGAGCGAGTTGGGAAAAGGCGCACTTGGATGCGTCAGGTAGGGGTTGGGAAGACGTGCGTCGCCGCCTTTGAAGTGTCGAAATACCAATGGGAAACGTAGCTAGCGGACTCTCGTTCACATTCCGATATAGACCAGAGCGGGATCCCGGAAGAATCCCCGGATGGTCTCCGGGAGTCGTTGGAGGCGTTCCAACGCGCGAGTGGCGATTCCGAATAGCTCGGACCCGCGCTGGATGCCCCGGCGCTTGATGTCGTCGTGTGTGAGGTAGACCTGCGAGCGCGGTGCCGGTGTTGCCGCCGGTCGTCTCCCGCAGGTCCCCTCCCGCACCCGGCGTGCGACTCTCACCGCACCGGGCGCTCCACGTGTCTTGGCCGTTGGTCAACTGCTGGTTGTTGTTGTTGCCGGTTTGGGGGTCCACGGGGTGGGGATGTTGCTGCCGCGGTAGCGGTAGCGTGTCACGCTGACGCTGGAGGCGCCGGTGAAGATGACCCCGTTGTAGGCGAATCTCCATCCTTTGTCGCAGAAGCGGCGGCGGAGTTCTTTCATGCCGAGACGGTTCTTGCCCGCGTACTTGTTGCGAAGCCAGCGCATCAGTCGGCTCCAGGTGTAGGAGTCGATGGCGTTGAACGTCGCTTTGGACACTCCGTATCGGTGGTAGCGGGCCCAGCCCGCCAGCAGTCGGTTGAGACCGGTGAGCATCTCGTCCGGGTCGATGTGGCGGGTTGACCTGTGCGTTTTCGCCTTCACCTTGCCCTTGACGGCCTGCACGGCCTTCTTGGACGGGGTGGTGTAGACGTAGTATTTCGCTGTGCCCCGTTTCCGCAACCGCCGAATGCGGATGCTGAGGAAATCGAAGCCCTCGTCGATGTGGACCACGCGGGTTTTGTCCGGGGCCAGCCGCAATCCTAGTGGTGCGAGCACGGCCGCCACCTGCTCACGCAGTGCCTCGGCATGGCGCCGTTCTCCGGACACCATCACGACAAAATCGTCCGCGAAGCGGACAATCCGCCAGTTTCCGAGGCCGTTCTTCTTGCGTCGAGCCCGTTTACCTTCCGTTCCCATCTCCTGCCGCCATTGACGGTCGAAGTGATCGTCGAGCACGGACAAGGCAACATTGGCCAATAACGGGGACAAAATCCCGCCCTGCGGGGTTCCGGACAGTGTGTCTTACCGATTCCCGGTGGCGTCCATCACCCCGGACTTCAGGAACGCCTTCACCAGCGCGCAGACGCGTTTGTCCTGGACCCTACCTCGGATGCGATCCATCAACGCCGTATGCGAAATTTCGTCGAAGGAACCCCCGCCTTACTACGGGCTTCGATGACCTCCCGGCCGGGCTGCGGGCGTGGGCGGAGGGCCTGCTGTGCCTGGAGGCGGCCGTTGAGCTGCTGATCGGGAACGGTTCGTGGCTTTCCCGCGAGGATTTCGCGGGAATCGCGATCGAATTTGCCGCGGATGCCGGCGGCATGGTGATGGCGTCGGTCGACTTTACGGCGGCGGCCGACGCGCTGGAGGCGGGTGCGCTGCCGTGCTCGGCCGGGGAGAGGCGGGTGCTGCAGATCGCCGCCAGCTTGGCGGCGGGCGTCCCGGTGGATCTGCGGGAGGCCGTGACCGGCCTGGACGCGGGCAACGCCGCGCTGGCGGCCGCGGCGGTGTTGCACACGGCCGGCTGCGGTGACCTGGGTGCCCGGCTGGCCGGCGGGCAGGGCCGGCGGTGAACACGGTGCGGATCATCCGGCCACGGCATCCCTTCGAAGGCCAGCTGTTGGCGGTGCTGGGCAGCATGCGCCGGCACGGGGCACGCGAGTTGCTGGTGGTCCTGCCGGATGGCTCCAAGCGGCTGGTCCCGGCGTCGTGGACCGACGCAGCCCCGGTCGGCGGCAGCGGCCCGGGGACGTTGGGCGCAGCGGCGGACCTGCTGGGTCTGTCCGTGCTGGTTTCCGCGCTGTGCGCCCGTTGCCAGGACGAACGGGAGCAGGCTGCACGAAAACCGCCTGCCAGGGAGGATGATCGTGCAGCCTGTCCAGCTCAGTCTGCTGCCAGAGCAGGTTCCGGCGCCACTGCCGGAGCTGATCGGCCAGCTTCCGGAGGACAACGTCGCCGCGGCGGTCGCGCTGCTGGCGGCCGTGATCGCCCGGGCGCAGACCGCCGCGTCCGTGACGGCGCAGGTGGCGGGCGATGAGTGAGCCGGGGAAGATCACCGCCTCGCATCTGTCGCGGACGGCCGTGATCTATGTCCGCCAGTCCACCCTGATCCAGGTGGAGCGCAACACCGAGTCGACCGCCCGCCAGTACGACCTGGTCTCCCGCGCCCGGCAGCTGGGCTGGCCGCGGGAGGCAGTCCGGGTTGTCGACGGCGACCTGGGCGTCTCTGGGTCGGTGACCGGGCAGCGGGACGGGTTCGAGGGCATGGTCGCCGAGGTCGCCCTCGGCCAGGTCGGGATCATCCTGGCGCTGGAGGTCTCCCGGCTGGCGCGGGACAACGCGGCCTGGTATCGGCTGCTTGACCTGGCCGGCGTGTGCGACACCCTCGTCGCCGACGCCGACGGCGTCTACCACCCGGCGCTGTTCAACGACCGGCTGGTGCTGGGCATGAAGGGCATCATGTCCGAAGCTGAGCTCCACGTGCTGCGGGCCCGCCTGGAAGGTGGCGTCAGGAACAAGGCCGCCCGCGGCGAGCTGCGCCGCGGCCTGCCCGTCGGCCTGGTCTGGGGCGAGGCCGACGGACAGATCCGCTTCCACCCCGATGAGGCGGTCACCGGCGTCATCGCCGCGGTCTTCGAGCGGTTCGCCGTGTGCGGGTCGGCGCGCGCCACCTGGCTGTGGCTGCGCGAGCAGGGACTGCGCTGGCCGCTGCAGAAGATCGCCTACACCCGGCGCGGCAACGGAATCCCGGAGATCACCTGGGTGGAGCCGACCTATCACGCCGTGCACACCACGCTGACCCACCCCGCCTACGCCGGCGCGTACGTCTACGGCCGCACCCGCAAGGAACGCTACCTTGACCGCAGCGGCGCACTGCGCCAGCGCAGCCGCCGCCTGCCCCGCGACCAGTGGGAGGTCCTCATCCCCGATCACCACCCCGGGTTCACCGACTGGGACACCTACCAGGCCAACCAGTCCCGCATCGGCGCCAACATCCGCCCCCAGGCCAGCCAGCCGGGCACCGGCGCGGTCCGGGAAGGCTCCGCGCTGCTGCAGGGCCTGGCCACCTGCGGCACATGCGGCCGCAAACTGGCGATCTTCTACTCCGGTCCGGCCAAGTGCGTGCCGAACTACTACTGCCAGGGATCAGCCGAGCTGGTCGACGGGCGCGGCGTGCGACACATGAGCACCGGCGGGCAGGCCATCGACGCCGCCGTCACCGCCGCGTTCCTGGCCGCGCTGGCACCGGCCGCGCTGCAGGCGTGCCTGCAGGCCGCCGCCCAGCTGGAAGACGGCCACGACGCCGCCCTTGCCCAGCACGAACGCCAGGTCGAGCAGGCCCGCTACCAGGCGACCCGGGCCGAGCGCCGCTACCGGGCCGTCGATCCGGACAACCGGCTGGTCGCCCGCGGCCTGGAAGGCGAATGGGAACACGCGCTGCGGGAACTGGCCGACGCCGAGGCCGAACTGGCCCGCCGCCGGGCCGCCCGCCCGAAAGCCCTGACCGCGCAGGAGAAACAAGCGATCCTCGCCCTCGGCGACGACCTCGGCCAGGTATGGGACGCGCCCACCACCGCCGACAAGGACCGCAAGCAGCTGCTGCGCACCCTGATCGACGAGGTCAACATCACGCTGCACCGCGACGACCCCAACCCGAACGCCGCCCTGATGCTGCGCTGGAAAGGCGGCGCGATCAGCGACCTGACCGTGCCGCTGCGCCGCCGACAGCCCAAGATCCGCACCGACGAGGACACCATCGACCTCATCCGCCGCCTGGCCGTGCACTACCCCGACGCGGTCATCGCCGGCATCCTCAACCGCCAGGGCCGCCGCACCGCCCGCGGAATGTCATACACCGCCAGTAGAGTCCAATCGCTGCGCCACCACTGGAAAATCCCCTGCCACCAGCCCTCCGACGATCAAAAAGAAGGAGAACTGCTCAACGTGACCGCCGCTGCCCGCCAGCTGGACATCGCACCGTCCACCCTGCTGCGTTGGCTCAACGACGGCTTCGTCGCCGGCGAGCAGATCACCCCCGGCGCGCCCTGGCGCATCCGCCTCACCGATCAGCTGCGCGGCATGCTCACCAACACCACCCCCGACGGCTGGGTCCCCCTCGGCTACGCCAGCCAAGCGCTCGGCGTCTCCCGCCAGACCGTATTGCAGAAGGTCAAGCGCCGCGAGCTGAACGCGGTCCTGACCCGCACCGGACGCAGGAAAGGCCTGCGTATCGAGCTACCAACCCCACAAAACGCCCTGTTCAAAACCCCAACAATCAGCGAAGGAGCAGTGTGACGATGCATCCAAACAGGCTTTGATATCGCCCTCCACCACCCACTCATAAGAGTGGGACGTAAAGTAGCGCACCTCGGCCACCGCGTCATGCGTTCGGCGGTTCGGGCGGAACCCGTAGGAGCACGGGAGGAAATCCGCCTCGAAGATCGGCTCCAACACCAGCTTCAAGGATGCCTGGACCACCCGATCCCGCACCGCGGCGATCCCCAGCCGACGCCGCTTGCCGCCGGCCTTGGGGATCATCCGCTCGCGCACCGGCAACGGGCGAAAGCTGCGGTCCTTGACCTGCGACCGAAGCTCGTCGAGGAACACCTCGACACCCCGCGCCGCGATGGACGACGCGGTAGCGCCATCTACGCCGGCGGTGCGGGCACCCTTGTTGGTCCGCACCCGATCCCACGCGACCAGCAGGAA
>DATFYA010000012.1 GCA_035315345.1 Candidatus Methylomirabilota bacterium | reverse complement strand
CGCTGGTACCAGCCGCTGCTGGTCGCCGGGCTCTTCGTGGTGCTGGAGGTGGCGGCCAGCTTCGTGCTGGAGCCCCTGCTCTACGGCCAGAGCGCGGGCGTCTCGCAGGTGGCCCTGCTCTGCTCGGTGGCCTTCTGGGCGTGGCTGTGGGGCCCGATCGGGCTGGTGCTGGCCACGCCGCTCACCGTGTGCCTCGTCGTGCTCGCCAAGCACGTTCCCGGCCTCGAGTTCATCGGCGTCCTGATGTCGGACGAGCCGCCGATCGCCCCCGCGGCCGCCTATTACCAGCGGCTGCTCGCGCAGGACCGGCCCGAGGCCGAGCGCATCGTCACCGAGCGCGCGCGCGAGCATTCCCTCGAGGCGGTCTTCGGCGAGGTCATCCTGCCCGCCCTGCGCCATGCCCGCCACGACCGCGCGGCGGACACGCTGTCCGAGGAGGGCGAGCAATCCATCTGGCGAGACACGCGCGAGATCGTGGACGCCCTCGGCGCCCGGGCGCGACCTGATGCGGAGGCGGCCGAGACGCCCCCCGAGACGGAAGCCCCGCCGCGCCAGGTCCGTGTCGTGGGAATTCCCGTCCGGGACGAGGCGGACCGGCTGGGCCTCGCGATGCTCGAGCACCTGGTCGACCCGTCGCGCTGGAGCCTCGAGATCGCCTCCCCGCACCTGCTGGGCTCGGAGATCATCGCGCTGATCTCCGAGCAGCGGCCCGCCGCGGTCTTCCTGGGAGCGCTGCCGTCGGGCGGCCGCGGCCGGACGCGCTATCTGTGCAAGCGGCTGCGCGCGCGCTTCCCGGATCTGCGCATCCTGGTGGGACGCTGGGGACTGCGCCACAACGCGGTCCTGACGCGACGGCAGCTCGAAGGGGCTGGCGCGGACCTGATCAGCACGAGCCTGCTCGAGAGCCGGCAGCACCTGCAGCAGGTGTACGGGCTCGAGCCACCGACGCTCCGCTCGCCCGCCGAGATCGACGCGGCGGCCGGCGCCCCGGCTACGGCGTAGCCGGGATGCCGTCGAGCCCGAGCATCTGGTCGAGCATCGCCGGGTCCACCGGCTTCGTCACGTGCAGGTCGAACCCGGCGGCCAGCGCCTGGCGCCGGTCCTCGGCCTGCCCGTAGCCGGTCACCGCCACCAGCCGGATCGCGCAGGTCTCCGGGCGGCGGCGCAGCTCCCGCGCCACCGCGAAGCCGTCCATACCGGGCAGGCCCAGATCGATCAACGCCACGTGGGGCCGGAACACGACGACCTTGGCGAGGCCGCCGGGCCCGTCTTCGGACGTCTCGACGTGATGGCCGGCCATCTCGAGCAGCAGGCGGAGGCTGTCGCGCGCGTCCGGGCTGTCCTCCACCACCAGCACGCGCCGGGACGCGCCGACGGGGCGCGCGCCGTCGAACGGCCGAGGACTCGCGTCGGGCGCGGCCATCGCGGGCAAACGCACGGTGAACTCGCTGCCCTGCCCGGGCCCCGCGCTCCACGCGGCCACCGTGCCGCCGTGCAGCTCGACCAGCCGCTTCACGAGGGCCAGGCCCAGCCCGAGCCCGCCGCGCGAGCGCTCGAAGCTCTGCGGCTCCTGCACGAAGAGGTCGAACACGCGCCCGAGCAGCTCGGTGCGGATGCCGTGGCCGGTGTCGCGCACCCGCAGCACCGCGCTGTCACCCGCCCGCTCCGTGGTCACGATGATGCGGCCGCCCGGCGGCGTGTACTTGAGCGCGTTGTCGAGCAGGTTGTTGACCACTTGCTCGAGGCGGGCCGCGTCCGCGGCGACGTGCACCGCGTCGCCGTGCACCGAGACGCCGTGCCGATCCGTGCGGCCCGCGTGCGCGAGGGCGTCGAGACAGCGCCCGGCCAGGGCCCGCAGGTCGACGGCGCGCCGCTGCAGGTCGATCTTGCCCGAGGTCACCCGCGCGATGTCGAGCAGGTCCTTCACCAGGTGGGTGAGCTGGGCGGTCTGCCGGCCGATGATCTCCACCACGTGCCGCGTGGTCTCGTCGCCCTCGAGCCGCTTGAGCACCGCCACCGCGTTGGAGAGGGTGCCGAGGGGATTGCGCAGCTCGTGCCCGAGCATGGCCAGGAACTCGTCCTTGGCCTGGTTCGCGGCCTGCAGCGTCTGGGCGAGGGCCTCCGCCTCGTCGCGGCGGGTGCGGATCTGGACCTCCAGCTCGCTCCGCTCGGTGATGTCGAGCGAGACGCTCAGCACCGCCGGCTCGCCGCCGAAGGTGATGACCTCGGAGTTCACGAGGAGCCTCCGCTCGTCGCCCGCGCGATTGCGGAAGGTCACCTCGTAGTCGCGCACCCGGCCCTCCTCGTCCAGCCGCTGCAGCATCCGGGCGCGCTGCTCGGGGGCGGCCCAGAAGCCGAGGTCCGCCTTGCTACGCCCCAGCATCTCCTCCCGCGTATACCCGCTGTGGCGCAGCGCCGCGTCGTTGACCTCGAGGTGACGATGGTCGCGCAGGCTCGTGATGGACATGGGCAGGGGGTTGCTGTGGAAGGCGACCATGAAGCGGCGCTCGCTCTCGCGCAGGGCGGCCTCGGCCCGCGTCCGCTCCGTGATGTCGGTCAAGGCACTCAGAATGCACGCCTCGCCGTCGAACATCACCACGTCCGCCGAGAGCACCATGACGCGCTCCGCGCCGCTCTTCATCCGGAAGCGGCACTCCATGTTGCGGACGGGGCGGCCGGCCTTGAGCAGGTGGAGGCCCTCGTCCCGCTGGAAGGGGTCGACCCAGAGCCCCAGCTCCACCGGAGTGTGCCCGAGGATCTCGTCGCGCGTATATCCGCTGGTGGAGAGAAACGCGTCGTTGGCGTCACGGATCCGGCCGTCGTCCACGCCGGTGAGGCACAGGACGGTCGGGCTCAGCCCGAAGACTGCCCGGAGCTTCTCTCCGAAGCCGGGAACCTGCATGGTGGGCGAGAGTATGGCCGCTCCCGACTAGCCTGGCAAGCTATGATGCCGACCAGGCGGCGACGAACAGTTCACACGGTCACGTCAACGGAGGACGCGAGACGATGAGCAAGGATATGTTCAAGGAACGCGGGCAGTCTTTCGAGGATGAGTACTTCCGCAAGCACGACGCCAAGCTCGTCGAGAAGCTCCGCGAGCGGGCCCGGCTCGAAGAGGTCGCCGAGGCGGTGGCGGTGAAGCTCCAGGTCGACAACCCCGAGCTGCTCGGCCGGATCATGGCGCTCGGGGTGACGCTGGACACGGCGTCGGCGTTCCTCCTCGCCCCCCTGGTTCAGGTCGCCTGGGCCGGAGGCGCCGTGACGGATCCCGAACGCGAGGCCGTCCTGCGCGTCGCCGCCGCACGGGGCGTCGAGAAGGGCTCGCCCGCTTACGCCCGGCTCGGGCAATGGCTGCGCGAGCGTCCGGAAGACACGCTGTTCGACACCGCCATCGAGACCATCAAGACGGGGCTGTCCGTCCTCACCCCCGCCGAGCAGGCGGAGCGGACCAGGCGGACCGTCGAGGCGTGTCGCCAAGTGGCGGAGGCATCAGGCGGTCTCGGCAAGGTGCTCGGCCTCCGCTCGGGCGTCTCGGACGAAGAGGAGGCGCTCCTCGACGCCATCTCCAGCACGCTGCGCGCACGGTAAGCGGGACCGGGCTTCGCTCGGGGACTTCACGAGATCTCTCCTTGCTGGATGCGGCCGCGGAGACTCTCGATCTCTTCGTCCCTCACGAGCAGCAAGGCCAGCGACGCTTCGGCCCGAGCCTCCCATGTCATCTCGCCGACCGCTTTCCGCCAGAGATCGAGCGCCTGGAGCAACGTCTCCTGCTCGCGGACTGTCATTCTCCAATTCTCCTGATCGCCATCCTGTCGATTCCGTGCGTCGACTCAGCGCGACGGGGACCGGCGCTATGGTGCAACAGCCAGCCAGGTCGCGACAAGGTCTGTTGCCCCACGGGGTGTATCATACGCGGCGACCATCTATCCCGCGGGGAGGAGACGACCATGGCGAACCAGACGCTGCTGGACCACGAGATCGACGTGCGAGACGTCGAGTACCTCCGGCACGGCGATCGCCCGCTGCTGGCCCGCCTGTTCGTGCCACGCGGCGCCGGGCCGTTCCCGATGATCGTCGAGCTACACGGCGGGGCGTGGTGCCGCGGTGACCGGCTCAGCGACACCATCATGAACGAGGCGCTGGCCCGGAGCGGCGTGGTGGTCGCCGCGCTCGACTTCCGCATGCCGCCCGAGGCGGCGTATCCGGCGTCGCTCCAGGACATCAGCTACGGGGTGCGCTGGCTCAAGAGCCGCGCCGCCGACTTCCACGGCCGCGCGGACCGTGTCGGGCTCATGGGTGCCTCCAGCGGGGCGCACCAGGCGATGCTGCTCGCCATGAAGCCGGCCGATCCAACCTACGCCGCGCTGCCCCTGCCCGCGGGGGCGCCCGCGGTCGACGGCCGCGTGGGCTGCGCGGTGCTCTGCTGGCCGGTGATCGACCCGCTCGGCCGCTATCGCTACGCGAAGGCGCTCAAGGCCGGGGGCGGCACCTATCCGGAGGTCGTGGATCGCGTGCTGCCCTGCCACGACCAGTACTGGGGCACCGAGGCCGCCATGGCCGACGGCAGCCCGACGCTGGCGCTGGAGCGCGGCGAGCGCGTGGAGACGCCCCCGGTGGTCTACATCCAGGGCACGCGCGACATGGCCCATCCCAGGCCCGATCTCGACCGCTTCGTGACGCAGTACCGGAAGATCGGCGGCCGGGTCGATCTGGAGCTGATGGAGGGCGAGGCCGAGGGCTACATCGGCCGGAAGCCGACCTCACCCGCGGTGGAGCGGACCATCTCGCGCATCATCGAGTTCGTCCACGAGCACCTGGGCTAGCCTGCGAGCGCGGCGGGTCACCAGGTAGGGACTCGCCGTTGACCCAGGGCGTCCTGCCTGACACCGTTTCTCGCGGAGTGTTCGAAGACCCCGAGCCGGAAGCACCGAGAGAATAAAGCGTTGCTCTTGCACAATGGCTTGGCCAGGGATATGCAGCTTACGGCGTCAGAAGCGACTACGCCGCACTGTGCAGGAGGTCCTCGATGCGCATCCTGGTACTCACCGCCATCGTTTGCCTTGCCGCAGCAGGCTCGGTGGCAGCAGACGGAGTGAAGATCGGCGTCAACATCAGCGTGCCCCCGCCCCCCCAGGTGATCGTGACGACGCCAGCGCCCCCTGTCGTGGTCGCGCCCCCCGTCGTCGTGACGCCTCCGATCGTCGCGATCCCGCCGCAGCTCGTGGTCGTGCCCGGGTCGCCGGTGTTCTATGCGCCCGGCGTCAACATGAACTTCTTCGCCTACGGCGGACGCTACTACAGCTTCCATCATGGCGGATGGTTCGTCGCCACGAAGCACGGAGGCCCGTGGATGGCAGTCGTGCCGGCTCGGGTACCCCAGCCGGTTCTTGCCGTTCCGATTGCGTATTACAAGATTCCTCCCGGCCACGCGAAGAAGATGGATCATCCCGGGCGCGGGTGCCC
Source organism: Candidatus Methylomirabilota bacterium (assembly GCA_035315345.1). NCBI lineage: Bacteria > Methylomirabilota (SeqCode) > Candidatus Methylomirabilota bacterium. The sequence goes on along the minus strand of DATFYA010000012.1, from coordinate 25,201 downwards.
GCCCGGGCTTGCCAAGCAGGGACGCTGCTAGACCGGCCGCCCGAAGGGGAAGGTCACGCTCCAGTGACCGCCCCTTCGGGCTTCATGCTCGAAGCTATCCCGCTGCGAGGGACGCCCGGGCCCGAGGCAGCACCTCACGCGCCATGCGGGCGGTGTAGTCGGCTTCGGGGCCCGCGGGCCAGCGCGGATCCGGGATCGGGTGCAACACCACGTGGTCGAAGACGGCGGGCGCCGCCCGCAGCGCCTCGATCAGGCGCCCGGCCACCTCGGCCGGGCCACCGCGCAGGCTGAAGGCATCGGCCGCGCGCTCCGGCAGGAAATCCACCACGCGGCCGCTCGCCTCCAGATCTGCCGCGTGATGGAAGTCCGGCCACACGCCGCGGTCGTGCTTGAGCCGCTCCGGGTCCGGGCCCGTCCACTGAATCCCCGGCGGGGTGAAGAGCGCGGGCGAGTACTCGTAGTAGCCCGCGGCCATCGACCGCGCCATGGTGAGTGCGCGGTCGGCATCGTCGACCAGCACGGTGTGGAAGATCGCCCCGAGGCGCACCCCCGCCGGATCGCGCCCGGCCTCGACCGCGCCGCCGCGGATCGCGTCCACTGCGGTCGCGATGTTGGCCGCATGCGTGCCGACCCGGATGAATACCCCGTCGGCCACCGCGCCCGCCATCCGCAGCGTCTTCGGACCGCCCGCCGCGATCCAGATCGGCACCGGCCGGTGATGCGGCAGGCGCGCCGGCCGGGCCGCGCCCACCTCGACCGCCTCGCCGTCGAGCAGCGCGCGCATGAGGCGCGTGGATTCCTCCAGCTCCTTGACGCGCGCGGGCCGCAGCCCGGCCAGGCGCACCGCAGTGTCGCCCACGCCCCAGCCGAGCAGCACGCGCCCGGGCGCCAGCTCGTCGATGGTGGCGATCGACGAGGCGGTGACCGTCGGGTGACGATTGACCGGATTGGCCAGCAACGGCCCCAGCGTGATCCGCTCGGTGACTCGCGCCGCCGCGGCCAGCAGCACGTAGGTGTCGCGCCGACGGAGCTGCGAGTCGGGCTGCAGCGCTGCGTCCCAGCCGAGCTGCTCGGCCCGGCGCACGTCCGCCGCGAAGAGATCGACCGAGCGCGAGTCGAAGCGGTTGAGCCCGAATCTCGGAACTGGCACTACGGCATGCCCTTCATGTCCACCGGGAGGTAGTAGCGATTGGCCCCGAGTGCGTCCACCCGCTGCCAGAAATCGGGCAGCGCGGCCAGCCCCAGGTCGTTGACCCCGGCGCTCTGACGCCAGATGCACCAGGAGTCGGGATGCAGCCGGCTCGCCTCCTGGAGCCACCGCTGTGCCTCCGTCTGCTCGCCCCGCCGCAGCAGGGCCTGGCCCAGCCGGAACATGGCCTGCGCCGTCGCGATGTCCGTGGTGATCGCGGGCAGATGCGCGCGGGCCCCGTCGGCGTCGAACGCGTGCTCGCTGCGGGCTCCCGACCGGACCCAGTCGCGGATCGCGTCGAGGTAGGTCGACTTCGCCTGCGTGGTGAGCCGCGCCGCCTCCTCCGGCATCTCTCGAGTCGACCGATTCATCTTCCGGAAGCCCTCGTACGCCCCGGCCGCTTCCGCCGGCCGCACGATGCGCCCGGCCTCGTCGATCCATACGGCCTGCGGCACGTTGACGATGCCGTACAGCTCGGCCAGCCGGTGCTCACGGTCGATCAGGACCGGATACGTCGGCTTGCCCGCCTCGATCCACGGCAACGGGTCGCCCTCGCGGCTGTCCATCGCCACCGAGAGGACCACGAACCCGCGCGGAGCCAGCTCCTCGTACAGCTCCTGCCACACGGGCAGGTCGCGGCGGCACCCTCACCACGAGGCCCAGGTGACCAGCAGCACTTTCTTGCCGCGATAGTCCGAGAGCCGGTGCATGCGCCCGTTGACGTCGGGCAGCGTGAAGTCGGGCGCCTCCAGCGAGGCCAGCGCGGCCGCGCGCTGCTGCGCGCTCTCGCCCAGCACCCACACGTCGCCGTGGGCGCTGTGCAACACGGGCCGGCCGAGGTGGCGCCACAGCGCGGCCAGGTTGATGCGCCCGCCGTCGACGAGCTCGCGCTCGCGGCCGGCCGGCAGCGGCACGCAGACCTCGCCCCGGCAGAGACCCTCCGGCTTGGCCTCCCAGCCGGTCGTCGCTGCCGCCTCGGGCGCGGGCGACCAGAGCGCGTCGCCGCTGCCATCCGTGGTGGGCATCGCATGCTCGCCCGACTCCGTCAGCACTGTCACCATGGCTCCGTCCTTTCCGGTAACGGGTGGTGGCGGGATCTTACCACCGGCGAGGACCCCGTCCCTGCCGCTGTCTCGTAGCGCGTTTGGCCGGTATCATGTCGGGCCATGCAGGTCGATCTGATCTTCGAGGGCGGCACCCTGCTGACCATGGACCCGGCGCGGCCGCGCGCCACCGCGCTGGCCGTGCACGGCGGCCGCATCGTCGCGGTGGGCGAGGGCGATGAGCTGCGGCGGCACCTGACCGCGGCGCGCGTCGTGAGCCTGCAGGGCCGCACGGTCGTGCCCGGCTTTCACGACGCGCACAATCACATGCCGAGCTTCGGGATGGGGCTGGCCGACATCCCGCTGGGGTCGCCGCCGGCGGGCAGTGTGGAGGACATCCTGCGTCTCGTGAAGGCGCGTGCGGCGACCGAGCCGCCGGGCGCGTGGGTCATCGGCAGCGGCTACGATCAGAACAAGCTCGCCGAGCGCCGTCACCCGACGGCGGCGGAGCTGGACGCGGTCGCGCCCGATCATCGCGTGTGGCTCCGGCACAACTCCGGTCACATGTGCGTGGTCGGCGGAAGAGTGCTCGACGCCATCGGTATCGACCGCGTCCCCGTGCCCGAGGGCGGCGTGGTCGAGCGCGACGCCGCCGGCCGCGCCACCGGGCTCCTGCAGGAGCAGGCGCAGGCACTCGTGCGCGCGCTCGTCTATCCCTACCCGCTCGCGGAGCTGGTGGACGCGATCGGCCGGGCCAGCGATCACTATCTCCGCGAGGGCCTGACGAGCGTCCAGGAGGCGGGGGTCGGCGGCGGGCTCGTCGCGCGGAGCCCGGTCGAGCTGGCCGCGTGGCAGGAGGCGCGCCGGCAGCGACGGCTCGGCGTCCGCGCCACGCTGATGGTCGCGGCGGAGGCCCTCCACGACCTGCCCCACGCGGCGGCGGACGGCGACGGCTTCGGCCTCGACCTCGGCATGCGCACCGGATGGGGCGACGACTGGCTCCGCATCGGGGCGATGAAGATCTTCTCCGACGGCTCGCTGATCGGCCGCACCGCCGCGATGTGCTGCGACTTCGAGGACGAGGCGGGGAACCGCGGCTTCTTCCAGATGGACGTGGAGCGACTGCGCCGGATCATCACGCGCGCGCACCGGGCCGGGTGGCAAGTGGCGACCCACGCCATCGGCGATCGCGCCGTCACCACGGTGCTGGACATCTACGAGGATGCGCTGGCCGCCCACCCTCGCGCAGACCATCGCCATCGCATCGAGCACTGCGGAGTCTGCCGGCCGGACGACGTGTCGCGTCTCGCTCGCCTCGGCGTCATCCCGGTGCCCCAGGGCCGCTTCATCAACGAGATCGGCGACGGGATGCTCGACGCGCTCGGCCCCGCACGCTCGGCGTGGTGCTACCGACAGCGGAGCTTTCTGGACGCCGGCGTGCTGGCGCCCGGCAGCTCGGATCGCCCGGTGGTGCAGGGCGCGCCGCTCCTCGGCATCCACGCCATGGTCACCCAGCGCACGGCGAGCGGCCGGCCGTTCAACCCGGCGGAGGCGCTCGCCCCCGAGGAGGCCATCCGCTGCTATACGCTGCACTCCGCGCGGGCCGCCTTCCGCGAGGCGGACCTGGGATCGCTGGAGCCTGGGAAGCTGGCCGACTTCGCAGTGCTGTCGGCCGATCCTACCCGGATCGACCCGGAGGCCATCGCGGGCGTCGAGGTGCTGGCGACGGTGATCGGCGGCCGCGCCGCGTTCGATCGCCTGCCGCTCGTGTAACGATCGCCCACCCCATCCTTGCTCACCTGGGGTTGCGCCGGGCACGACAGCTCCGGCCCGGCCCCAGCCGCGCGCCTTGACGCCGCCGCACCCGGTTGGCAGTATCGCGCTCGTGTCCGCTCTCCTCGTGCCCGCGCGCCGTCGCTGATCGCCCGTGCCCTCGAGCGCGCGCGGCCAGGGCGTCCTGGCGCTGATCATCGTAATCCTGGCCTGGGGACTCACCTGGCCGGTGAACAAGGTCGTGCTGGCCACGCTGTCGCCGCTCTGGGCCGTCACCCTGCGCTCGCTCATCGCCACCGTCGCGCTCTTCGCGCTGACCGCGTGGCGCGGGCGCATCGCGTGGCCGCCGCGCGGGGACTGGCCGGTGCTGCTGAGCATCACGCTGCTGCACATGGTCGGCTTCAACCTGCTCGCGAGCTGGGGGCTCGGGCTCGTCCCGACCGGTCGCACGGTGGTGCTCGCCTACACCACCCCGCTCTGGGTCACCCCGGGCGCCGCTCTGCTACTGGGCGAGCCGCTCACGCCTCGGCGCACCCTCGGCGTGCTCGTCGGCCTCGCGGGGCTGGTGACGTTGTTCAACCCGCTGGCCCTCGACTGGGGCGATCGCGCGGTCGTGCTCGGCCACCTGGCCGTCCTGCTCGCGGCGCTGCTCTGGGCCGGGAGCATCCTGCACATTCGCGCCCACCGCTGGCGCTCCACCCCGTTCGCCCTGATCCCATGGGAAACCCTGCTATCGACGCTGCTGCTGGCTCCGATCGCGCTCTGGACTCAGCCGGCGCCGGCCATCGACTGGCGGCCGTCGTTCGTCGCGCTGCTGCTCTATCTCGGCATCGTGGGCACCGCGGTGGCCTACTGGGCGGTGGCCACCGCGAGCCGGCTCCTGCCCGCGGTCACCACCTCGCTGGCGCTGCTGGCCACGCCGGTGGTGAGCGTGATCACCGCCGCCCTCTGGCTCGGCGAGCCGGTCTCGCTCTCGCTGGTGGTCGCAATCGTGCTGGTACTGGGTGGCGTGGCGATCGGAGCCACCGACCGGGCCGGCAACGAGCGGGCCGCCGCTTGACAGGTCCGGCGCGCGGCCCCAATCTCTCGGCCATGGCCGAGGATTATCGGGCCGTCGACTCGCCGCCGGCGCTCTCCAAGCGCGAGCTGCTGGAGGCGCTGCGTGGAAGCCGCGACGAGGTCGTGGCGCTGGTGCGGTCGCTGCCCGCCGAGCGCTTCGAGGAGGGCCGCTACGAAAACGGCTGGACGGGACGCCAGATCCTCGCCCACATCGCGTCGATCGAGTGGAGCTACCCGCGACTCATCGACATCGCCCGCACCCCGCCGGCGCCGGCCGACGCGGCGCCGCCCACCCGCCCGATGAAGGGCGGCAACGACGCCTACAACGAGCGGCAGGTCGCCAAGCGCGCGCACCTGACCGTCGACGAATTGCTCGACGAGTTCGAGACGAATCGCGCCGCCACCATCGCGGCGGTGGAGGCGGCGGACGAGGCGCTCTTCGCGCGCCCCATCCGCTCCGCGGGCGGAGTGGAGGGCCCGCTCGCGAGCGTGTTCTACATGATCGCGGTGGCCCACGCCCTGGGCCACGCGCGCGACATCGCGGGAGACGGGAGATCGCATGGCTGAGACGACCGCGCGGGGGCCGCTCGATGGCGTGAAGGTGCTCGACCTGACCGAGCACATGGCGGGGCCCTTCTGCACCATGATCCTGGCCGACATGGGAGCCGAGGTGATCAAGCTGGAGCGCCCGGGCGCGGGCGACTCCTCGCGCGGCATGGGCGACGGCAGCGAGCGCAACCCGTACTTCCGCTACATCAACCGCAACAAGAAGAGCCTCACCCTCGACTACAAGGGCGCGCGCGGCCGCGAGATCTTCCTCCAGCTGATCGCCCGGACCGACGTGCTCGTGGAGAACTACCGCCCGACGGTGATGGACCGCGCCGGGCTCGGCTGGGAGACGCTCCGCGCCGCCAATCCGCGGCTCATCTACGCGCAACTCTCCGGCTTCGGCTCCGACGGGCCCTATCGCGAGAAGGGCGGCTTCGATCTCATCGCCCAGGGCATGGGGGGCATCATGCACGTCACCGGCGAGCCCGACGGGCCGCCCACCTCGGTGGGCCTGCCGATCTGCGATCTGGGCACCGGCATGTGGGGCGCCCAGGGCGTGCTGGCCGCGCTCTACGAGCGCGAGCGGACCGGACGGGGCCAGAAGATCGAGTGCTCGCTGCTGGAGACCGCGGTCGGCTTCTCGTCGTGGACCAGCGCGGGCTGGCTCGCCGACCGCGTCGAGCCGGTGCGCATGGGCTCGCGCCACCGGCAGAACGCGCCCTACCAGCGCTTCGAGACCCAGGACGGCTACATGATGATCGGCGCGGCCGGCCAGTCCATCTGGGAGCGCTGCGCCCGCGCTCTCGGCCATCCGGAGTGGCTCGAGGACCCGCGCTTCGCCAAGGCGGTCGAGCGGCGCAAGCACCGCTTCGCGCTGGAGAAGGAGATCACCGCGGTGCTGGCCACCGCGCCCACCGCGCACTGGATCACGGTGCTCGACGAGGCGGGGGTGCCGTGCGGGCCGGTGTACAGCTACGAGCAGCTCTTCGCCGACCCGCAGGTGGTGCACCGCGAGATGGTCGTCCACGCCGACGACGCCGAGCTGGGCCGGGTGCCGCACATCCGCACGCCCATCCGCATGTCGGCCGCCCCGGTGGCGGTGCGCCGGGTCGCGCCGCGACTGGGCGAGCACAACGCGGAGATCCTCGGCGGGCTCGGGTACGACGCCGCGGCGATCGCCGAGCTGCGGCGCGACCGCGTGATCTGAGCCGGCGCGGCCGGCGGCCTGCCTGCGCATGATCTTCCTGATCCGCCACGGTGAGACGCTCGGCAACGCCTCGCGCACCGTCCAGCTGCCCGACAACCCGCTGTCCCCGCGCGGCATCGCCCAGGCCGAGCGGCTGGCCAAGCGCCTCGAGCGCGAAGGCGTCGCCTCCATCCTCTCGAGCGACCTCGCCCGCGCGGTCGAGACCGCGCAGCACCTGGCTCGCGTCACCGGCCTGGCGATCGAGCGCCACGCGCTCCTGCAGGAGCGCAACTTCGGCGACCTGCGCGGGGCGCCCTACGCCGAGCTCGGCCTCGACATGTTCGCGCCGGGCTACGCGCCGCCCAACGGCGAGACGTGGGAGGTGTTCCACGAGCGGGTGGACCGCGCCTGGGCCCTGATGTGCGCCCGCGCCGCGGCCGCCGACGGGCATCTCGCGGTCGTCACCCACGGACTGGTCTGCCGCTCGCTGGCCGGCCGCCACCTGGTCCTGCCCGACGGGCACGTGGTGCCCGAGCGCTGGGAGAACACCGCGGTCACGATCCTGGACGGCCCGGACGGGACGGCCCGCTCGTGGCGCGTGCGGCTGCTGAACTGCATCGCCCATCTCGACGACCTCGCGGCACAGCCGCTCGTCGATTCCGGCGCGGCCTGATGCGCACCGTCAACCCGACCCCGCGGCTCCCCGGAGGATGGCCCATGATCGGACGCGCCCGCCTGTCCTTGTCCCTCGTCGCCGCCCTCGCCGCCGCCCTCGCCGCCGCGCTGCTGCTGGCGCCGGTGACGGGCAGCGCCCAGTCGAAGCCGCTGCGCCCGTACACGCTGATCCTCGACTTCGTCCCCACCGGCGAGTACGTGCCGCACTACACCGCGCTGGAGAAAGGCTTCTATCGAGACGAGGGTCTCGACGTGAAGATCCTCCGCGGCCAGGGCTCCGGCGATACCGTCAAGCGCATCGCGGCGGGTCAGGGCGAGGTCGGCATCGCCGACATCTCGGCCCTCATGGCGGCGCGCGCCAACACCGACGTCAAGGTCAAGGCCATCGCGCTCTGGTACCGGCGGCCGCCGCACGGCATCTTCGTGCGCGGCGATTCGCCGATCAAGAGCGCGAAGGAGCTCGAGGGCAAGAAGCTCGCGATCTCCCCCGGCAACAGCCACCAGATCCTGTGGCCCGTGTTCGAGAAGCTGTCCGGGCTCAAGCCCAACTCGGTGACGTGGGTCACGATGGACGCCGCGTCGATGCCGCCCGCGCTCATCCGCGGGGCCACCGACGCGGTGCCGTTCTTCGTGGTGCACGAGGCGCGCATCCGCAAGGTCGCCCAGCAGCAGAACGCCGACGTCCGCGTGCTCGCGGCGTGGGCCGATCTGGGCTTCGACGTGGCCTCCACCTCGCTGGTGGCCCGCGAGGACACCATCGCCAAGGACCCCGACGGCCTGAAGGCCTTCCTGCGCGCCACCTTCAAGGGCGCCGACTACGCCTTCCGCGACAAGCACTGGGACGAGGGCGTCGGCTACGTGCTCAAGCACCACCCCGAGGTGGACCGCGACGGCGCCATCGGCGCCGCGCAGGTCGGGGCGCGCTTCGTGTACGCGAGCGAGGTCACCGGCGGCAAGATGGCGGTCGGCCAGTTCGACCCCGCCCAGCTCGAGAAGACCCGCGACCTCTACACCCAGTACCTCGAGCTCAAGCGCAAGGTCTCGCTCGAGGAGGTCTACACCAACGATCTGCTGCCCGAGAAGAAGTAGGGCGCAGAGGACGGAGGCCGCCATGGCCATGCTCATCCGTGGAGGGCAGATCCTGGCCGGCACGCCGGCCACCCTGAGCCGCGCCGACGTGCTGATCGAGGGGGACCGCATCGCGGCGGTGGGGCCGGGACTCGCCGTCCCCGCCGGCGCCCAGCTCGTCGACGCCTCGGGCTCCATCGTGCTGCCGGGGATGGGCAACGCCCACACTCATGCGGCGAGCCATCTCTCGCGCGGGCGGGCCGGCAACTGGACGCTCGAGGACCTGCTCACGCACTCGGCGGCAAACTATGGATTCAGAACGCCAGAGGACGAATACCTCTCAGCGGCCATCGGCGCGATCGAGATGCTCAAGACCGGCTGTACCTCGGCGTACGACCTCTACATGGCGGTGCCCGCGATCACCGATGAGGCCTTCGAGGCGGTCGTGCGCGCCTACACCGACGTGGGCGTGCGCGTGGTCCTGGCCCCGGCGGTGGCCGACGTGACGTTCTACCAGACCGTCCCGGGCCTGGCCGATCTGCTGCCGGCCGATCTGCGGAAGACCGTGGAGGAGATGAAGCCGGCGCCGACCAAGGGCCTGCTGGAGCTCACCGAGCGTATCATCCGCCGCTGGCACGGCGGCGCCGACGGCCGCGTGCGGATGGGCGTGGCGCCCACCATCCCGAACCAGGCCACCGACGAGTTTCTCGACGGCTGCGCCGCCCTCGTGCGGGAGTACGGCGTCTCCATCCACACCCACCTGGCGGAGTCCAAGGTGCAGACGGTCGAGAGCCATCGCCGGTGGGGCAAGAGCATCGTGGCCCGCCTGGCCGACCACGGCCTCCTCGGGCCGGGCTTCGTGGGCGCGCATTCCATCTGGCTCACCGACGACGACGTGCGGATGCTGGCCGACGCCGGGGCGGCGGTGGCCCACAACCCCGGCTCCAACCTGCGGCTCGGCGCCGGCATCGCCCCGGTGCGCGAGATGCTCGACCGGGGTGTCACGGTCGGCCTCGGCACCGACGGCTCGACCTGCGCGGACAACCAGAATCTCTTCGAGGCCCTCCGCATCGCCTCGGTGATCAGCACGGTGCGCTTCCCGCACCAGACCGAGCGCTGGCTCGACGCCGACACGGTCTGGGGCCTGGCCACCTCCGGCACCGCCCGGGTGCTGGGGCAGGCCGAGGACCTCGGCGCGATCGCCCCGCGGCGGAAGGCCGACCTGGTGCTGCTGCGGGCCGACTCCGTGTTCATGCGCCCGCTGGCCGATCCGGTCAAGGCGCTGGTCTACGCGGAGACCGGCGCGGCGGTGGACACGGTGCTGGTGGACGGCCGCGTGGTGGTCGACGCCGGCCGCGTGACCACGGTGGACGAGTCCGCGATCCGCCAGCGCGCGCAGGCGGCGGCCGACCGACAGCGCGGACAGAGCGCGCAGGCCTGGGCGCTGGCCCAGCGCCTCGCTCCCTACGTGGCCGCGGCGTGCCGCGGCGCCGTCGCCACCGCGCTGCCGATCAACCGCTTCGCGGCCGATCCGCCCTCGGCGTGATCCGGCTGGAGGGCGTCGAGAAGACGTACCGGACGCGGCGGGGCGATCTCGTCCACGCGCTGGCCGAGACCTCGCTGGCGGTCGGCGCCAACGAGTTCGTCACGCTCGTGGGCCCGAGCGGCTGCGGCAAGAGCACGCTGCTCAAGCTGGTCGCCGGGCTGGTGCCGCCGACACTCGGCCGGATCCACGTGCGGGACCAGCCGGTCGAGGAGCCCTTTCCCGACGTGGGCTTCGTCTTCCAGCAGCCGGTGCTGCTGCCCTGGCGCACCGTCATGGACAACGTGCTGTTCTCCATCGAGATGCTCGGGCTGGAGCCGCGCCAGTACCGCAAGCCGGCGGGCGACCTGCTGGAGCTCACCGGCCTGGCCGGGTTCGAGACCAAGTACCCGCGGGAGCTGTCCGGCGGCATGCAGCAGCGCGTGGCCATCTGCCGCGCGCTCCTGCCCGATCCGAGCCTGCTGCTGATGGACGAGCCGTTCGGGGCGCTGGACGCGATGACCCGCGAGGAGATGAGCCTCGAGCTGCTGCGCATCTGGGAAGAGCGGCGCAAGACCATCCTGTTCGTGACGCACTCCATCCCGGAGGCGATCCTCCTGGCCGACCGCGTGGTGGTGATGTCGTCGCGCCCCGGGCGCATCGCGCGCGTCATCACGGTGGACCTGCCGCGGCCGCGCACCATGGACCTGGAGTTCGACCCGCGCTTCAAGGCCCACAGCGAGGAGGTGCGCGGCCTCATCTTCTCGCGCCGGAAGGAGCGCACGTGAGCACGCTGCGTCGGCTGGCCGGCGAGACCCTGGTGCCCGCGGCCACCCTGATCGCCGCGGTGGTCGCCTGGGAAGTGGCCACGCGCGCCTTCCGCGTGCCGCGCTTCATCATGCCCGCGCCGTCGGCGATCCTGGGCGAGGGCTGGGACTGGCGCTACCGCTTCATCGAGCACACGTGGGTGACGCTCTACGAGACGCTCGGCGGCTTCGCGCTCTCGATGGCGGTGGGGGTCCCGCTGGCGGTGCTGATCGTCTACTCCCCGACCCTGCGGCTGGCTCTCTACCCGCTGATCATCCTGGCCCAATCGGTGCCGAAGATCGCGATCGCGCCGGTGCTGCTGCTGATCCTGGGCTTCGGCGAGTTCCCCAAGATGGTGGTGGCCTTCCTGGTCGCCTTCTTCCCGGTGGTCGTGGACACCGCCACCGGGCTGGCGGCCACGCCGCCCGAGCTGCTGGATCTCAGCCGCTCCTACCGCGCGAGCCGCTTCAAGACGTTTCTCAAGGTGCGCCTGCCGCTGGCCCTGCCCTTCATCTTCGCGGGCGCCAAGGTGGCGATCACCTTGTCGGTGATCGGCGCGGTGGTGGGCGAGTTCGTGGGCTCCGACAAGGGCCTGGGCTACGTGATCCTCTCCGCGACGTCGTACTGGAAGACCGAGCTGGCCTTCAGCGCCATGATCATCCTGTCGCTGATGGCCATCGTGCTCTTCGCCGCGGTCAGCCTGGTCGAGCGATGGCTGTGCCCGTGGCTCAATCCGGAAGCGGGGGGCTGAGGAGCCAGTCGAGGATCCGCGAGTTCTCGTCGCGCGGATACGTGTGCGAGAGATCCTCGATCTCGCGGTAGACCACGCGCGCCCCCGCCGCCTGCAGCGCGTCGCGGCCCATCCGCGCGATCTGGACCGGGAACATCCAGTCGAGCGCGCCGTGGACGAGGTAGATCGGCCGCCCCCGCGCGGCCGCGATGCCGCCGCGGGCCAGCAGCATCGGGTGCAGCGCCCCGCACGCCGGCGCCAGGTGGGTGAACGGCATGCCGTCGGCGAGCCCGGCCATGAGCGCGTAGGTGGCCCCGTCGGACATGCCGGTGAGCAGCACGCGGCTGCGGTCCACCAGGTACGTCGTCGCGATCTCGTCCACCGCGATGGCCAGCCGCGCCGCGTCGACGTCCTCGCCGCCCATGATGGACCACGTGCGGTCCTGGGCCGTCGGCGACAGCAGCAGCGCGCCGCGCGTCCGGGCTTCGCGCAGCCACGCCCAGAGGAAGTCGCGGCCGTGACCGCTGCCGCCGTGCAGCGCCACGATCAGCGGCGGCGAGGCGGCCGCCTCCCACGTCTCCGGCACGTAGAGCGAGAAGCCGCCGCGAGTGCCGCGATCGTTGCGGGCGTGCAGCACCCCGACGCGCGCGCCGTCCTCGCGCAGCGCAGCCTCGCGCAGGCGGGCCACCAGCAGATCGTCGGCGCGCCGGGCCGGCTCGAGGAACCAGCGGCTCACCGGGTCCAGCACCGGGCTCAGCGGGTACAGCGCCTCCTGCAGCGGCGCGAAGCGGCGGAGGGCGCGGTACAGCTCGATCGGCTCGCCGGTCTCGGCCGCTTTCGCGAAGGCGTCGATCAGGTCGAGCGCCTGCCGGCTGACCAGCACGAGCCGCTCGCGGAGGAGCCGCAGGTCCTCCGGCCACTCCGCGGCCTCCAGGGCCTGCAGCGGCCCGGCCAGCGTGGCCGCGTGCGGGGTGAGCCGCTCCGCGAGCGCGGGCGCGCTCGGCGGGAAGAGAGCGCGCTGCACCCACTCGACGCGATCCAGCGCCCCGAGCAGGGCGGACAGCAGCGGGCCGACGGCCTCGGTGCCGCCGGCGGCCTCGGCCATGCGGCTACGCGCCGGCCCCGACGCGCCGGTCGTGGAAGTCGCGCAGCGCCCGCCCGCAGGCCGCCCCGTGCGAGCACGGCAGGCCGTGGCGGGCGTCGGCGAAGACCTGGAGCTCCGAGCCGGGGATCGCCGCGTGCATCTCCTCCATGACGGCCAGCGGCACGAACGGGCTCTGGCCCGGCGCCAGCAGGAGTGTCGGGACGCGAATGCGAGCCAGCTCGGGCGTGAGGTCGGTGCCCATCAGCACGTCGGCCAGGCCGAGCACGCAATCGGACGAGGACTCGGCCTGGGTGCGCTCGAACCAGCGCCACTTGGCCGGCGAGACACGCTCGCGATCCAGGCGCAGCGGCGTCATCATCTCGGCCCAGGCGGCCATGCCGCGCGCGCGGATGAACTCGCGCCACTCGGGCGCGCGCCGGATCGACCCGCCGCGATGCGAGGCGTTCGACGCGGTCACGCTCAGCAGCGCGTCCGGCCGCCGGCTCGCGAGCAGCAGGCCCACCGTGCCCCCCAGCGACTCGCCCACGAAGTGGAAGCGCTCGCGGCCGGCCGCGCGCGCCACCGCCAGGACGTCGGCGGCGAGGGCGTCGAGGGACCAGGCGTGGCTCGGGTCGGGCACGGTGGAGCGGCCGAAACCGAGCGTGTCGAAGCGCGCGATGCGATAGCGGTCCACGAGGGCGGGCAGCCAGTCCGCCCAGATGTCGGCGGTCGCGCCGATGCCGTGGTGAAACACGATGAGCGGAGCGTCGCCCGACCACGGCGCGGCCGCGTCGATGATCTCGACGTGCAGGGCGCCACTGGGACGGTCGAGCCGGCCGGTCATGCGGTCGAGCCTACCTCAGGCGGGGGTGGGCGGGCCAGGCATACGGCCCGCCCACGAGCAGCGGGGTGCTACTTGCACTTCTCCGTCTCGACGGCCTCCACGCGTCGTACCGCCGGGGCCCGTCTCGACACGGACTCCCCGATGCGACGATAGGTGTCCCAGCGCTGGCGGGTCTCGTTCTGCTCCCGGCTCAGCGCGGGCTTGCCCGCTCCGATCGGCCCGATCCACACCGCGGCCTCCCGGTAGCGCGTCGGCACCTCCAGCTTGTACTGCGCCGTCTTGCTCACGCCCTTGTCGTCCGTGTAGCGATACTGGGCCTCGGCCCGGCCCGCGAGCAGCATGGCCCCGGCCACCAGCCCCACCGCAATCAAGAATCGCATCCGCATGCCCTCCTTTCGGGGGTCAGGTCTTGCATTACGACATCGCACTGCGGCAAATGTCGTAATGCAAGACCTGACCCCATCTTAGCGTGGCGGGGATTTAGTGGCGGGAGGTGCTGATCGGGTGCGTGCAGTACAATGCGGGGCGACATGACCAGCGCGTTGCCGCTCGAGGGCCTGCGCGTGCTCGAGCTGGGGCACATCATCGCGGGGCCGTCGGCCGGGCTGCTGCTGGCCGATCTGGGCGCCGACGTGATCAAGGTGGAGCGGCCGGGCGAGGGCGATCAGTCGCGCACGATGCCCGCGGGCACCTCGGCGAACTTCCATTTCCTGAACCGCAACAAGCGCTCGATCGCCCTCGACCTGAAGGGCTCGGCGGAGGGCCGCGCGCTGTTCCTCCGGCTGGCCGCCGCCTCCGACATCGTGATCGACAACTTCGCGTACGGCGCCGTCGAGGGCCTGGGCCTGGGCTACGAGGTGCTGGCCCGCACCAACCCCGGCATCATCTATCTGGCGCTGAAGGGCTTCCTCCCCGGCCCGTACGAGGCGCGCCCGTTCCTCGACGAGCTGGCCCAGATGTCGGCCGGGCTGGCCTTCATGACCGGGCCCCGCGGCCAGCCCCTCCGCGCGGGCGCGTCCATCGTGGACGTCGGCGCGGCGGCCTACGGCGTCATCGCGGTGCTCGCCGCGCTCCAGCAGCGCGCGCACACCGGCCGCGGCCAGCAGATCACCTCGGGCCTCTTCGAGACCACCGTGTTCTGGGTGGCGCAGTGGCTCGCTCAGCACGCGGCGACCGGCGAGCCGTCGGCGCCCATGCCGGAGATCCGCCAGGGCACGCGCATGGGCTGGGGCGTCTACCAGCTCTTCACCGCCTCCGACGGCGAGCAGGTCTTCATCGGCATCACCTCGAACGGCCACTGGGAGCGCTTCTGCAAGGCGTTCGCGCTGCACGATCTCCTCGGCGACGAGCGGCTCGCCGACAACGCCCGGCGGGTGGCCGCGCGCGACTGGCTGCCCGAGCGCATCCAGCAGGAGATGGCCCGCCACACCGGCGTCGAGATCTCCGAGCGGCTCGAGCGCGCGAAGGTGCCGTTCGCGCCGCTGCGGCGGCCCGACCAGCTGGTGGACGATCCGCATCTCAACGCCTCTGGCCAGTTCGTCGCCACGCCGCTGCCCGGGCACGGCACCGCCAAGCTGCCCAAGCTGCCGGTGCGCAGCAGCGCGTTCGACATGGCGCTTCGCCGCCCCGCGCCGCGGCTGGGCGAGCACACCCGCGAGATCCTGGAAGAGCTGGGCATCTCCACCGACGAGATCGACGCCCTGGCGTCACGGAGGGTCATCGGATGAGCGACATGCCGGCACGCGTGACGATCAAGGAAGTGGGCCCCCGGGAGGGCTTCCAGTTCGAGAAGGGCCCGATCACCCTCGAGCAGAAGATCGGCCTGGTCGACGCCCTGTCCGGTACCGGCCTCCGCACCATCGAGTTCACGTCGTTCGTGAGCCCGAAGTGGGTGCCCCAGATGGCCGACGCCGAGCAGATGGTGGCCGGCATCACGCGCGCCCCCGGCGTGGCCTACGAGGCGATCTGGCTCAACGAGGCGGGCCTGGCACGGGCCGCCGCGCTGCGCGAGTCCCTCGCCCTGCGTCCGATGTTCGGCGTCGCGGCGAGCGACGAGTTCATGCGCAAGAACACCAACCGCACGGTGGACGAGAAGATCGCCGAGCTGCCCGGCTGGGCCGCGCGCTACCAGGCCCTGGGCATGGACTGGATCGACGCGAGCGTGATGGCCGCCTTCGGCTGCAACTACGAGGGCGACGTGCCGACGGAGCGCGTGCTCTCGGTGCTGGAGACGGTCGAGTCACGCGCGGCGGAGGCCGGGTCGCGCCTGGGCGGGATCGGGCTGGCCGACACGATGGGCTGGGCCAACCCGCGGCAGATCAAGCGGCTGGTCGGCGCGGTGCGCGACCGGTGGCCCGCGGTGCCGGTGAAGCTCCATCTGCACGACACGCGCGCGCTGGCCATCGCCAACGTGGTGGCCGCGCTGGAGATGGGCGTCGATCGCTTCGACAGCGCGGTGGCCGGCATGGGCGGCTGCCCGTTCGCGGCCCACAAGGGCGCCGCCGGCAACGTCACCACCGAGGATCTGGTCTTCCTCTGCCAGGAGCTGGGCGTGGAGACCGGCATCGATCTCGACGCGATGATCGCGGCCGGACGGCTCGCCGAGCAGGTCGTGGGCCATCCCCTGCCCGGCAAGCTCAAGTCCGGCGGCAACCTCGACACCTACCGCGCCCGCGCCCGCGCGGCCGCCCGCGCCTAGCGCGAGGCGGGACCCCGCCCGATGGCCCGCCGCGTCGTCGTCATCAGCATCGACGGCTTCGCGGCGTTCTACTGGCGCGACCCGCACGCGCGCATGCCGCACCTGCGCCGCCTGGCCGAGCGGGGCGCGGTCGCCGACTCGATGGAGGCGGTGTTCCCAACCACCACCTGGCCGACCCACGTGAGCCTGGTCACCGGCGTGAGCCCGAGCCGGCACGGCGTGGTCGCCAACCATATCCTCAACCGGACGACGCGCGTCGCCGAGGATCTGACCGGCGACCCGATCTACGACGCGCCCGCGCTGCTGCGCGCGCCGACGGTCTACGACGTCGCCCACCGCGCCGGGCTGCGCACCGCGGCCATCGACTGGCCGGCCACCCGCCACGCGCCCACGCTGGACTTCAACCTGCCCTTCTTCAAGGACCAGCGCGTGTTCGAGACCCAGACCGCGCGGGCGGTGTGGGACGAGCTGACCGCCCTGGGCTACCCGATGCACCGCCAGGGCGAGTGGGCGCTCCTGCCCCAGCGCCTCTACAAGGACGAGATGGTGGGCAGCGTCGCGGCCCACGTGACCCGCCGCCACGCCCCGGACCTGCTGCTGATGCACTTCCTCTGCGTCGACAGCCTCCAGCACCTGCACGGCCCGCGCAGCCCCGAGGCCTACTGGGCGATCGAGTACGTGGACGGGCTCATCGGCCGCTTCCTCGAGAGCCTCGGCGACCCGCGGCTCTACGAGACCACCGCGTTCATCGTGTCCGACCACGGCTTCCTGCCCTCGCGCCGGGAGATCCGGCCCAACGTGCGCCTCCGCAAGCTGGGCGCGCAGCGCGAGGCGTGCTTCGTGATGAACCACGGAGCGGGCGCGCTCTACCGGCTGGACGCCGACGCCTCCGCGGTCGAGCAGCTGGCGCGGGAGATCGCGCGCCTCGAGGGCGTGAGCGGGATGTGGCCCGCCGCCGAGTACGGCGGCCTCGGGCTGCCCAGCCCCGCCGATCACCACCACGTGGCCGACGTGATGTTCGAGGCCGCGCCGGGCTACGCCTACGGCGACACCGCCGACGGCGACGACGAGCACGGCCCGCCGAAGTATCTGGGCACCCACGGGCAGCGCCCGGGCCACGCCGACAACGCCGCCTTCTTCCTGGCCGCCGGCGCCGACATCCGCCGCGGCGTGTCGCTCGGCGCCATCCGCAGCCGCGACGTGGCGCCGACCGTCGCGGCCACGATCGGGCTGCGCATGGACGGCGTCGAGGGCGCGATCCTCGACCGCGCCCTCGCCTAGCAACGCCCGCGCCCGTCGCGCGCGCCTACGCGCGCTCGACCGCGAACTGCTGGTCTCCCGCAAGCCTGACGATTTCCCGTGAGCACCGGGGCGGAGGGAAGTGCTAGGCTCAGCATCCATGGCACAGACCAAACGCACTGCCCGCAACCGCAAGGCCGCGAAGAAGCCCGCTCGAGCCCCCGCAAAGCGCAAGACGCCGGCCGCCCCCCCGCCGGAAGCCGCCGCGCGGGAGACGCTGACCGCGGTACCCATCGCCACACCGGAGCGCGGCTTCGCCGGCCGTGTCCGCGCTCCCGCCGCGCCGCCGCCGCTGCCGTCCACGCGGCGCGCGATCTTCGTCGACGTCGAGAACTCGAGCCGCGCCGACCACATCAGCCGCGTCCTCGACCATCTCGCGATCGACCGCCGCGACCGGCGGGTCGAGCTGATCGCGGTCGGCAACTGGCGCGTGATCGGCGCGGACAGCGCGCGCCTGCTCGCCCGCCGCGGCGCCCACCTCGTGCACAGCGCGCCCTCCACCGGCGTGCGCGACTGGAGCGACCTGCGCATCGCGGTGAGCGCGGGCGTCTGGCTCGGCAGCGCGCGGCCCGGCGATCTCGTCGAGATCATCTCCGACGACCGCGCCTTCGACGCGGTGGGCGACGTGGCCGCGGTGCTGGGCGTCGAGTACCGACGCCTCTCCTACCGCGGCCTCACCGGCCAGGCGGCCAGCGAGGAGGCGCCGGCCGAGGCGCCGGCCCCCCGCGAGGCGCGCGGCCGCCGCGGCGGCCGCGGACGGCGCCGCGGCCGGGGTCGCGCCCCGCACGGACGCGACCACGCCGGCCCGCGGCCGACGCCCCCGGCGCCGGCGAAGCCGGCGGCGGAGCCAGCCCGCGCCCCGGCCGCGGACGCGGGGGCGCAGACCGCCCCGCACGATGCGCTGGTGGACGTGGTGCGCGAGCTGGCCGACGACGCGCCCAACGGCGCGGTGCTGATCGACACGCTGGCCCGCGCGCTCAAGGAGCGCGGATTCAGCCGGCCGCCCGGCTCGCCGCGCCTGATCACGCGCCTGCGACGCATCCGCGAGCTGGTGGTGAGCCGCACCGGCATGATCACGCTGGCCGACGCCGCCGGTTCGCCCGTCCGCGACGACACCGTCGAGGACTCCGAGCCGACCTCCGACGCGGTGGCGGAGGCCGAGGAGGTCACCGAGGTGGACGACGTGAACGGCAATGTCGCGCCGGTCGAGGTCGGCGTGGGCAATGGCGCGAGCGCGCCGGGCGGACCGCGTCGAGGCCGACGCCGGCGGAGGCGGCGCCGCCGCGGTGGCGGGGGCGGCGGCGGGGGGGAGTCGGCGCCGTCCGCCTGAGCGCTTGATCTTCGGCCGGGCCGGGGGTAGCGTCGGGGCGCCCGGAGAAGCTTGCGGTCGCAACCGCCCACCAGCAAGGAGGCGCTGAACATGGCTGACTTCAAGAGCCTCGAGTCGAGCGTCAACCAGGCCGTTCAAACCAAGAAGATCCCCGGCGTCGTGGTCGCCGCGGCCACCACGACCGGCCCGCTGTACGAGGCCGCCTTCGGCCACCGCGAGATCGGCAAGCCCGCGCCGATGACCACCGACACCGTGGTGTGGATCGCCTCGATGACCAAGGCGATCACCGCGGCGGCGGCCATGCAGCAGGTGGAGCGCGGCAAGCTCTCCCTCGAGCGGCCCGCCGGAGAGGTCGTGCCGGCGCTGGGCGACGCCAAGGTGCTGGAGGGCTTCGACGCCGCGGGCAAGCCGCGCCTGCGCGCGCCCAAGCGGCCGATCACGCTGCGCCACCTCCTCACCCACACCGCCGGCTTCAGCTACGAGATCTGGAGCCCGTCGATCGTCAAGTTCCAGGAGGTCACCGGCACGCCGGGCATCACCTCCTGCACCAACGCCGCGCTCGGCACCCCGCTGCTCTTCGATCCGGGCGACCGCTGGGACTACGGCATCAACATCGACTGGGCGGGCAAGATGGTCGAAGCCGCGAGCGGGCAGCGCCTGGACCGCTACCTGCAGGACAACATCATCGGCCCGCTCGGCATGACGGACACCGCCTTCAAGCTGGCCGCCTCCCAGAAGACGCGCCTGTCCGCGATGCACCAGCGCAATCCGGACGGCTCGCTGACCGCCATCGAGTTCGGCCTGCCCGAGGAGCCCGAGTTCCACATGGGCGGCGGCGGGCTCTACGGGACCGCGGGCGACTATCTCAAGTTCTGCCGGATGATCCTGGGCGGCGGCACCCTGAACGGCGCGCAGGTGCTCCAGAAGGCCACGGTCGACACCATGGCCCAGAGCCACATCGGGCCGCTCGAGATCGAGGTGCTGAAGACCGCGATGCCGCCGCTGTCGAACGACGTGGAGTGGTTCCCCGGCATGAGCAAGAAGTGGGGGCTCAGCTTCCTGATCAACACCCGGGACGTGCCCTCGGGGCGCGCGGGCAACTCCCTGGCCTGGGCCGGCCTCGGCAACACCTACTTCTGGATCGACCGCACCCGCGGCGTGTCCGGCGTGTTCCTCTCCCAGCTGCTGCCGTTCTACGACGAGACCGCGCTCGACCTCTTCGCGGGGTTCGAGGCCGCGGTCTACCGCAACGTCTGATCGGCCGCGAGGGGAGACTCGCTCGTCATGGACAACATCCAGGCCGTGATCCAGAACGCGATCCCGATCCTCACCTACTTCGTCCTCAAGGTGATCGGCGCCTTCATCCTCTGGATCATCGGCCGGCGGCTGATCGACTTCGGCACGCGGCTCCTGGTGCGCAGCCTGAAGTTCCCGTTCGACCAGACGGTGGCGTCCTACATCGGCACCGCGGTGAAGGTGCTGCTGAACATCGTGCTGATCGTCGCCATCCTGGGGTTCTTCGGCATCGAGACCACCAGCTTCGCGGCGCTCCTGGCCGGGGTCGGCCTGGCCATCGGCGCGGCGTGGAGCGGTCTGCTCGCGAACCTCGCGTCCGGCATCTTCCTGCTGATCCTGCGCCCGTTCAAGGTGGGTGACCTCATCGGCGCCGCCGGCATCGTGGGCACCGTCGAGGAGATCGGCCTGTTCGTGACCGTCGTGAACACGCTGGACAACGTTCGCACCTACGTGGGCAACAACAAGCTCTTCTCCGAGACCATCCAGAACTTCTCGGCCAACCCCTATCGCCGGGTCGACCTCGTGGCTCAATTGCACAACGTGGTGGACCACGCGGCGGCCATCCGGCTGCTGCGCGACCGCCTCGCCCGGATCCCGGACGTGAAGGCCGACCCCAAGCCGGACGTGGAGATCCTCTCGTTCAACCCGCTCGGTCCGGCCCTGGCCGTCCGCCCCTACTGCGACAACGCGCACTACTGGCAGGTGTACTTCGACACCAATCGCGTGATCCGCGAGACGTTCGGGGAGGCCGGCTTCCCGGCCCCGGAGCAGAACGTCTTCGTGCGAACCGGCTCCTGACGGAGAGGCCGCATTGCGTACCCGAATCATCCATCTCGTCAATCCCAAGACCGACTCGATCACCACGCGGCCGCTCTACCTGAACCGCGCGCTCTACTCGCCCCTCGCCGGCCTCCTCGCGGTGGCGGCCACGATCCCGACCGATCGCTACGAGGTGGTACTGACCGACGAGAACATCGAGACGGTGGACTTCGATCTCAAGGCGGACCTGGTCGGCATCTCCGCGATGACCGCCTACGTCAACCGCGGCTACGAGATCGCCGATCAATTCCGGGCGCGCGGCATCCCGGTGGTGATGGGCGGGGTGCACCCGAGCTTCATGCCCCAGGAGGCGCTCAAGCACGCCGACGCGGTGGTGATCGGCGAGGCCGAGCTGGTGATCCCCAAGCTGCTGGACGACCTCGAGCGGGGCGAGGTGCGCGGCGTCTACCGCGCGGACCGGCTCCACCCGATGGTGGGCGTGTCGATGCCCCGGTACGATCTGCTCAAGAAGCACCGCTACGTCAACCGCACCTTCGTGCAGACCTCGCGGGGCTGCCACCAGGGCTGCACCTTCTGCGCCGAGCCGCTGATGAACGGCCTCAAGTTCCGCTACCGGCCGGTCGACGAGGTGGTGCGCGAGATCGACAACTGCGGCTCTCGCATCATCTCGATCAACGACGCCGACTTCTTCGGCACCGCCGAGCGGCCCAAGGAGGTCATGCGCGCGCTCGTCGGCCGCGGGGTGCAGTGGCAGGCCGGCGTCACCTCCAAGCTGGCTCAGGACGACCGGATGCTCGAGCTGGCCGCCAAGAGCGGCTGCACCCTGCTCAGCATCGGCTTCGAGTCGATCACGCGCTCCACCCTCACCAGCGTGCACAAGCACGTGAACCGGCCCGAGACCTTCGCCTCGCTGGTCGAGAAGGTGCACGCCTACGGCATCATGGTCTTCGGGCTGTTCATGTTCGGCTTCGACGGCGACGACGCCTCCGTGTTCGAGACCACCGCCCGCTTCAACATCGACGCCGACTACGACGCCTGCGCGTACTCGGTCCTCACCCCGTACCCGGGCACGCTCACCTGGTACGAGCTGAAGAAGGCCGGCCGCATCGTCTCCTACGACTGGACCAGGTACGACCAGGCCAACGTGGTCTACCGGCCCGCCCGGATGACCGGCGACGAGCTGCGGCTCGGACAGACCGCGGCCTACGAGCGGTTCTACTCGGTGCCCTCCATCGCGAAGCGCTTCCCGGTGCTCGGGCGGCGCAAGCGCACCCAGTGGACGATCTACAACCTGTTCATGAAGAAAGGCGCCGCGACCGACGTGAAGGACGCGGTGGCCGAGCCGACGCGGGAGCCGGACGTGGTCCCGATGCCGCCCATCCTCCCCCTCAAGCGGGAGTGGCGGGAGGCGGTGCTGGAAGGAACCGCGGGCGCGCGCCAGTAGGCCGATCGGCTCGATGCCCTCCTCCGCGCTCTCCGGGCAGGCCCAGACCGTGCTCGGCCCCATCGCGGGTGAGGCGATGGGCATCACCCTGCCGCACGAGCATCTCCTCATCGACTTCGAGGTGATGTTCCGCGAGCCGGACAACGGGGCCGAGCGCGGGCTCGCCCGCCAGCCGGTGAGCCTGGCCAACCTGGGCTGGGTCCGCCACCACTTCAGCTCGAACCTCGACAACCTCCAGCTCCTCGACGAGCGGGTCGCCCGCGACGAGGCCCTGCTGTTCAAGCACGCGGGCGGGCAGACCTTCGTGGACCCGACCAACCGCGGGCTGGCCCGCGACCCGCTCGCCCTGGCCCGGATCGCGCGGGCCACCGGGCTCAACGTCATCATGGGCTCGGGCTACTACGTGGCCGCCGCGCACCCCGCGGACATGGACCGGCGGACGTCGGACGACATCGCGCGCGAGCTGGTGCGAGACCTCACGGTGGGCGTGGACGGCACCGGCGTGCGGGCCGGATTCATCGGCGAGATCGGCACCACGTGGCCGTGGACCGACAACGAGAAGAAGGTCGTGCGCGCGGCGGTGGCGGCCCAGCGCGAGACCGGCGCGGCGCTGATGATCCATCCCGGGCGCCACGAGCGCCTGCCGCTCCAGATCGTCGACTTCATCAGGAAGGAAGGCGCCGACCTCGGCCGCACCATCATGTGTCACATCGAGCGCACCATCGCCGACCCCGCGGTGCTGGCGGACCTGGCCGCCACCGGCGTCTACCTCGAATACGACCTCTTCGGGCTCGAGACGTCCTACTACCCGTACAATCCCACTTTCGACATGCCCAACGACGGCGAGCGGATGCGCCAGATCCTGGGCCTCATCGAGCGCGGCCATCTCGACCAGATCCTGATGTCGCACGACATCGCCTACAAGCACTGCCTGAGCCGGTGGGGCGGCTTCGGCTACCACCACCTGCTCGTCAACGTGATCCCGCGCCTGCGGGCCAAGGGCGCCGACGACAAGACCATCCAGACCCTGCTGATCGATAATCCCCGCCGCGCGTTCGCCTACGCCTGAGCGGCCGGAAGGAGGTCTCGAATGCCGAGAGTCGATCGCGTGGCCGCCCTGGTCGTCATCGCCCTGCTCGTTTGGGGATCGCCGATCGCCGGGCCCGCCGCGGCGCAGACGCCGGCGGGCGACGTCGCGGTCTCGTTCCACGTCACCCTGGCGCCCAGCTGGTTCGACCCCTCGACCGCGCCGCCCCAGATCACGCCATTCGGGGTGATGTACGCGATCCACGACGCGCTGGTCCGCCCGCTGCCCGGCCAGAAGATGGGCCCGAGCCTCGCCGAGTCGTGGACGGAGAGCCCCGACGGCCTGGTCTACGAGTTCCGCCTGCGCCGCGGGCTCAAGTTTCACAACGGCGACGCGCTCACCACCGACGACGTCAAGTGGAGCTTCGACCGCTACCAGGGCGCCGGGGCGCGGGAGTACCGCGCGCGCGTCCGCCAGGTCGAGGTCGTCGACGCCAGCGTCATCCGCTTCCATCTGAAAGAGCCGTGGCCGGACTTCATGACGTTCTACGGGACCACCGCCACCGCGGCCGGCATCGTGATGCCGCGGAAGTACTTCGAGCAGGTCGGGGCCGAGGCCTTCCGCCAGCGCCCGATCGGCGCCGGGCCCTACAAGTTCGTGAGCCAGCGCCCCGGGATCGACGTCACCCTCGAGGCGTTCCCCGGCTACTGGCGCCACCCGCCCCACATCAAGAAGCTGACCATGAAGAGCGTGCCCGACAGCACCACGCGGCTGGCCATGCTCAAGAGCGGCGAGACCGACTTCGCGTACTTCCTGGACGGCCCCGAGGCGGAGGCGGTCACCAAGGACTCGCGTCTGTCGCTGGTGGCCACGCGCCACGCCTCGATCTTCTGGATCGAGTTTCCCGACCAGTGGGACCCGAAATCGCCGTGGAGCGACCGGCGCCTGCGCCTGGCCGTCAACTACGCGCTCGACCGCAAGGGCACCAGCGAGTCCGCCTGCCTCGGCCACTGCCCGCCCGCCGGGGTCATCGTGCCGCGCGTGATGGACTTCGCCCTGCAGGTGCCCGCGCCGGCCTACGATCCCGCGAAGGCGAAGGCGCTGCTGGCCGAGGCCGGCTATCCGCGCGGTATCGACGCGGGTGACTTCACCGCGATTCCCGGCTTCTCCTCGGTGGGCGACGCCGCGCTCAACAACCTGAACGCGGCGGGCATCCGGGTGCGGATGCGTCCGATGGAGCGGGCCGCCTTCTACGCGGCCTGGCAGGAGAAGAAGCTGCGCGGGCTGTTCCTGGTCGCGGTGGGCAACTCCGGCAACGCGGCGAGTCGGGTGGAGGCCTTCATCTACTCGAAAGGCGCCTCGGCCTACGGCGGCTACCCGGATCTCGACGAATGGTTCCTGCAGCAGGCGCGCGAGCGCGACCCCGCCAAGCGCGAGGCGCTGCTCCATCGCATCCAGCGGGCCACCATCGACCGGGTGATGTTCGCCCCGCTCATGGACCTCCGCGGGCTCATCGCGGTGGGCCCGCGCGTGGCCGACCACACCATCAACTCGATCCCGATGTTCCCCTTCCCATCCCACGAGGACATGCGGCTCAAGCCCCAGTGAGCCCGCTCGCCGTCGCGGCCCGGCTCCTCTCGCTGCTGCTCTCGGTCGCGGCCGCACCCGGGCTCGCCTCGGCGCAGGGCCTGCCCACCGCGAAGCCGGAAGAGGTCGGCCTCTCCTCGCCGCGGCTGGCCCGGGCCACCGACGTCGTGAAGGGCGAGATCGCCAAGGGCCGCTACCCGGGCGCGGTCGC
>DATFYA010000011.1 GCA_035315345.1 Candidatus Methylomirabilota bacterium | reverse complement strand
GTTCCCGACGCGCCGCGGTGGAGCAACTTTCCCGTTTTCGGCTGTTGGCCTCGCATCGCCAACCGCAGGAATCGCCGGAGGCACCGGGGTCGATATCGTCTGACTTTCCCGATTTCGCTCCTTTTCGGTAAAGTAGTGCGGCATGTCGTGTCCTCCTGGAGGGACAATATCGGGAGACGCTCGGGCTTGTCCGTGTGCCGGCCATGATCCGAGCAGCTCTTAGGAGTCAGAGAGCCCATAAGCCGGGGCTGGTAGTCACGCCGGGTGGGGAGAGGTTCGCTCGGGTCAGTCGGTCGGAGGATCAGCGGCTGAGCTCTAAGGCGAGCCTGTACGCGGGCCGATGTTCGGCGAGGGTCGGCGGTTCCGTGTCCCGCTGCAGGATCGCCTCAATCTGGTTCTGCAGAACAGGTACCCGCCGCTCCACCGTCACCCATACCTCTTCAAGGTCGATCGCGAAGTAGCCGTGGACGAGGATGTTGCGCATGCCAATGACGCGGGGCCAAGGAACCTCGGGGTGACGGTCACGCACTCCTGGTGAAAGCCGGGCCGCGGCCTCGCCGATCAGGGTGAGGTGATAGACCATCCAGGACTGAACGAGCTCATTCCGGTCGAAGGCCAGCCGCCCGCGCGACGCGTAGCGCGCAATGGAGCTGATGGCCTGGAGGATATCCTCGAGCCGTGCGCGGTCATCCCTCACAGGGGAATCGCTTCTTGGAGGACACGATCACGGAGGTGTGGACGAAGCGCCCGCGCAGTGATCACGTCGACCCTTCGGCCAAGCAACGCTTCCAGATCGATCTGGAGCTGGGCATGGTCGAGCAGGCTCCGGCCGAGCTCGAGGTCCACGAGGATGTCGACATCACTGTCCGGGCCCGCCTCTCCCCGGGCCACGGATCCGAACACACGGACGTTGCTGGCGCCATGGCGCTGAGCGATGGCCAGGATCTCGTCGCGGGCTTTCAGAAGCGCGTCAATGTCCACTGGCCATTTGGGCCCTAGGGCAACAGATCGGCGACGCGGATCTCGGCATTCGGTACCGAGAGCGGCCTGACATGGTCGCCGGCGCTCAACGTAACAGTTGATCCGTAGTGCCAGCCATACGGCGAGTCCGGATTGGCCTCCGGATCCCGGTACACCTCCAGGATGTTGTCGACCAGGTTGACGATCCAGTAGTCCTCAATGCGAGCCCGGGCATAGAGGCTGGCCTTTTCGCCTCGGTCGAGCGCGAGACTTGTGAGAGCAATCTCCACCACGAGGGTAGGACGGCTCGGGTGGGAGGAGAGATAGTCGCGCGGCCCACCGGCCACGACGGCGATGTCCGGCTCGGGCTCGGACTCCTCGTCCAGCGCGACCGGCAGCTGGGCCTCGATCGTCCACCCGGGGCCGAACGCGGCACGAAGGGCCGCGGCGACCAGACGAATCCCGGTCGAGTGCGGGCGGCCCTGCGGCTCGCGGACGACCAGCTGGCCGCCGATCAGCTCCAGGCGCTCCTCGGGCCCGAAAGCGCCCAGATCGACCAGGCGCTCGTACTCCAGGCGCGTCCAGCGCTTCGCGCGCGCCGGCGACCTGGCGACCTCGCTCACGGTAGCAGGTCGGCGACGAGGATGGCGGCGGTCGGGGCGGCCAGGGGGCTCGCCGTATCCCGGGGGCCCAGCGTGATGGTCGCTCCGTATCGATAGCGGTACGGCGCGTGGGGAGCGGCTACCGGATCTCGGTAAACCTCCAGCACCCGGTCAGGCAGATTGAGGATCCAGTAGTCCGCGATCCCGGCCCGCGCATAGAGGCTGCCCTTCTCGCCCCGATCGAAGGCCAGGCTCGACTCGGCCACCTCGACGATGAGAACAGGGTGAGACGGGTGAGAGCGGCTATGGTCACGTCGGCTGCCCTGTACCACCGCGAGGTCAGGCTCGGGTTCGGAGTCCTCGTCGAGCGCGATGGGGCCCTGCGCCCGAACTGTCCAGCCGCTGCCAAAGACCTGGCGCAGCGCATCCTCGACGAGCCCGATAGCGGTGAAGTGCGGACCGCCTTGAGGCTCGGAGACGAGCAGGGCCCCGCCGACCAGCTCCAGGCGCTCGCCGGGCCGGAAGGCGCCCAGATCGATCAGCCGCTCGTACTCGACTCGGGTCCAGTGCTTGGTGCGTCCGGACGAAACCACCATGCCCCAAGCTAGTCCCGTCGCGTCTACCCCGTCAACCGTCCACTCGGCGATACCCCCAGCAGCTGCACCGCCTCCCGCCCGCGCTCCGGGCTCACGTGCGTGTAGATCTCGGGGGTGGCCAGCGATTCGTGCCCGAGGAGCGTCTGGCGGAGACGGCGCGGCCGGGCAGACCATTACTGCTTGCCGGGAGCGACGACCAGCGCGTTTGGTACTCCCCATCCGCCGGGTAGCGACAGCGTCAGTGCGGGGAGCTTCACCACGAGCTGTGTCGACGGGCCTCCATCGAGATTGAGGGCATCCCAGCACCCGAGCCCGCCCCGGTCGGGCGGATCGGCAAGGAAGCGCGCGAAGGCAGTGGCTTCGACCTTCGTCGAGACGACGAGGACGACGATGTTGCCCCCGGCGCACACGGCGGTCCGCTCGGCGACCTGGGGTTTCAGCGGCGGAACCTTTCCCCCGATCAGAAGCCGGGGGATGCCCTGGACGATGAGGCGATGGTCGAGAGGGTTCTGGATGTCGGCGCCGAGCATGATCCGCCCCTGCTTGTCATCGATCACGAGAGCGCCCCAGGGCCGCCGGTTGCTCATGGCCATGACTCGCCCTTCGTCGACCGCGAGGCCCATCGCACGGCCCTCCGTGTCGAAGAAGCTGGCATTGGCAGCCACGACGAGGGGATAGGGCGCGACGATCTGCTCCACGGTGCGCCGCAGCGGAGGGTCTCCGGCGGGGATCAGACGGAGCTGCGCCACATCGAGATCGATCTTGAAGGCGTGGCCCGAGAACGGCTCCGCGTCCGCCGGCCGCACCTTGAAGCCCGCGTGCGCGATGCCCGGGGCGACCACCGAGAATCTCGGCGGCTCCGCGCTCGCCGGGCTCATCATCGCACCGGCCACCGCGACGAGCGCAGCCAGGAGGCAGAGAACGAGAACGGACCGGCATGTCATGGAGTTTATTTTCGGTGCTCCATGGCTCGCGTGGGGCCCCTCACCCTGCCCTCTCCCCGGAGGGGAGAGGGTTTTCGGGCGGCGCGCTACTGGGCCGTGTAGCCTCCGTCCACCGGCAGGCAGGCGCCCGTGACGAACGAGGCGTCGTCGGAGGCCAGGAACAGCGCCGCCCGCGCGATCTCGTCGGGCTGGCCGAGCCGGCCCATCGGGTGCTTGTCCTCCAGGAACTTCCGGCTCTCGGGCTTGTCGGTCAGGGCCTTCGTGAGGTTGGTGAACACGAACCCGGGGCAGAGCGCGTTCACCCGCACGCCGTCCTTGGCGAAGTGCACGGCCATGTCCCGGGTGAGCTGGACCACCCCGCCCTTGCTGTGCACGTACGGGTCGAGCCCCGTCCCGATCTCCCGCGGCCGGCCCACGAGGCCGTAGATCGACGACAGGTTCACGATCGAGCCGCCACCCTGTTTCACCATCTGCTCGGCGACGGCCCGGCACATGAGAAACGTGCCCTTCATGTTGACGGCCATCACGTAGTCCCACACCTTCTCCCAGTCCCAGTCGGCCGGCGCGTTCCTGGGCGCCACGCCGGCGCTGTTCACGAGCACGTCGGCCCGGCCGAATCGCCTCACCGTCTCGTCGACGAGCCGTTGCGAGTCGGGCCGGCTCGTCACGTCGCCCACCAGCACCAGCGCCTCGCCGCCGGCGCTCTTGACCTGGGCCGCCACGGCTTCTAGATCTGTCGCGGGCAGGTCATTGAGCGCCACCTGCGCGCCTTCCTGCGCGAACAGCACCGCCGTCGCCGCGCCGATGCCCGATGCCGCACCCGTGATCAGCGCCACCTTGTCCCGTAGCCGGCCCGCCATCTGGAGACCTCCGTGGTTGTTCAGCTCAAAGGTGCTTCACCGTACCCAAGCCCGCGCCGCCGGTCAATGTGCGCACGGCGATGGGGCTGGTCCTGCTGCGCCCGCGTGGGCTATTGTGACGCCCATGGACTTCCGCA
Source organism: Candidatus Methylomirabilota bacterium (assembly GCA_035315345.1). NCBI lineage: Bacteria > Methylomirabilota (SeqCode) > Candidatus Methylomirabilota bacterium. Next base: position 1,058 of record DATFYA010000011.1, on the reverse strand, counting down.
CCATCCGCTACGAACAGCTGGGATCCGTGGTGCGCATCACCGCGAACCGGCCCGAGGTGCTCAACGCCCAGAGCCGCGTGATGATCCTCGAGCTCGACGAGGCCTTCCGCGCGGCGTCGCAGGACGACGCGACGCGCGTCATCATCGTGGCCGGCGCCGGGGCGCACTTCTCGGCGGGCCACGACCTCGGCAGCGCGGAGGAGCTCGAGGACCAGAAGGCCCACCCGGTCGGCCCGGGCCTGCCCGAGAACCTCACGCGGCTGTCGGAGCTGTACCTCGAGACCTGCCTGCGCTGGCGCGAGGTGCCCAAGCCGACCATCGCCCAGGTGCAGGGCTACTGCATCATGGGCGGGATGATGCTGGCCTCGTGCTGCGATCTCATCATCGCCGCCGACGACGCGCTCTTCGCCGACCGGATGGTGCGCTGGGGCGGCGCGCACGTGCAGTACTTCAGCATGCCGTGGGACCTCGGGCCGCGGAAGGCCAAGGAGTACCTCTTCACCGGCGACTACATCGATGCGGCCACCGCGCGCGAGCTCGGCCTCGTCAACCGGGTGGTGCCGCGCGCCGAGCTGGCGGAGGCCACGCTCGAGCTGGCGGGGCGCATCGCTCTTCAAGATTCCTTCGCGCTGAAGCTCGCCAAGGCGTCGGTGAACGAGACGATGGACATCCAGGGCCAGCGGCGCGCGCTGGAGGCGGCGTTCAAGAACTACATGCTGACCATCCCGCACCGCCAGGCGCTCGGCACGTACGGGGCGGCGGCGCGGGCCACGGGCGTGAAGGACCGGATCCAGACGCGGGACGCGAAGTTCGGGGACGCCGTGGGCGGCTGACCGGGAGCGCTACTTCGCCTCGGTTGACCCCCCGGGTCCGGGAGCATAGGCTCGGCGCATGACGATGCGGAGCGCGGCGTCTCTGGCCCTGATCGGCGCGGTCCTGGTGACGATCGTGCTGGTCGTCGGGTTCGTGCTGGATCTGCTGAACGTGCTGCGAGGTCTCGTCCCGGCGCTGAGGCTGGTCGCGTCGTTCATCTACGCCTTCGCGGGCGTGGTGGCGGT
>DATFYA010000010.1 GCA_035315345.1 Candidatus Methylomirabilota bacterium | reverse complement strand
CTAGGCGCGGCACCCCGTCCGGCGCCGACAGGCCCGCCGCGGCCCCGCCGGGCTATAATCCGCCCAGCCAATGAAGGCCGCGGAGCTGGTGCTTGCCTGCTTCTTGCTGTTCGGGGCGTGCCTGGTCTGGCCCCTGCTCTCCATCGCCAACCGACCCGTGTTGATCCTGGGCGTTCCCGCCCTGGTGGTCTACCTGTTCGCCGTCTGGGCGGCCATCGTAGCGGTGCTTATCGCCCTGGCCCGGCTCGTCCGGCCGCCGGAGAACGGGGCGTGAGCGGCCTGTCGCCCACCTCGCTGCTCAGCGTCGTTCTCGGCTACCTGGCCTTCCTCTTCCTGGTCGCCTCGGTGTCCGAGGCCTTCGCCTCGCGTCTCGGTCGGGGCCGGGTGCAGACGCTCACCTACGTGCTCGCCGCGTCGGTCTACTGCACGGCGTGGACCTTCTACGGCAGCGTCGGCCTCGCGGCGAACCGCGGGCTCGAGTTCCTCACCATCTATCTCGGGCCGGCCTGCGTGGCCCTGCTGTGGCCGGTGCTCCTCCGCAAGCTCGTGCGCGTCTCGAAGGAGCAGCGCATCACCTCGGTCTCCGACTTCATCTCGAGCCGCTACGGCAAGTCCGCCTCGCTCGGCACCCTGGTGGCGGTGCTGGTGGTGTGCGGCATGATCCCGTACATCGCGCTGCAGCTGAAGGCGGTGTCGGCGTCGTTCCGCATGATCTTGCGCGAGGAGTCGGTGCTGGAGGTGTTCGACCCGACCCTGGTGGTGGCGGTGACCCTCGCCCTCTTCGGCATCCTGTTCGGCGCCCGCAATCTCGACTTCACCAAGCGGCAGACCGGGCTGATGACCGCGGTAGCGGTGGAGTCGGTCGTGAAGCTGGCCGCGTTCCTCCTGGTCGGCGTGTACGTGACCTGGGGTCTCTTCGGCGGCTTCGCCGACATCTTCGGCCGGGCCGCCCAGCATTCGGACTGGATGCAGCTGCTGACCCTGGACCGGCCGGCCACCGCGTCCTACGCGCGATGGGCCGCGATGCTGCTGATCTCGATGCTCGCGGTCATGTTCCTGCCGCGCCAGTTCCACGTGCTGGTGGTGCAGAACTCGCGCGAGCGCGACGTCAACGCGGTGTCGTGGTCCTTCCCGCTCTACCTGCTCCTGATCAACGTCTTCGTGCTGCCCATCGCCTTCGCGGGCCTGCTCGTGTTCCCGGAGGCGGGCGGCGGGGCGGACGGCTTCATCCTGCGGCTGCCCCTCTTCTTCAACAACCAGCTCATCTCGGTGATCGTGTTCCTCGGCGGCTTCTCGGCCGCCACCGCCATGATCGTGGTGGATTCGCTGGCCCTGTCGAAGATGATCACCAACGACATCATCCTCCCGATCCTGCTGCGGCGACGGCGCATGGAGGACATCTACTGGATCACGCTCTTCTACACCCGCCTCGCCATGCTGGCGGTGGTAGCCCTGGGCTTCGCCTGGGCCCGCATGGAGCACGGGCAGCTCCTGCTCGTGGAGATGGGCCTGCTCTCGTTCATCGCGGTGGCCCAGTGCGGCCCCGCGATCCTGCTCGGGCTGTACTGGCGGCGCGGCAATCGCAAGGGCGCCTTCGCGGGGATCTCGTCGGGCTTCTTCGTGTGGTTCTACACCCTCATCATCCCGGCCCTCGGCAAGGAGAACGTGTTCGCCAAAGCCTTCCTGGCCAACGGCCCCTTCGGCTTCAGCCCGCTGCGGCCCACCGCCTTCCTCGGGCTCCAGGGCCTCGACAACATCAGCCACGGGGTCTTCTGGTCCTTCTTCTTCAACGTGGGACTCTTCATCGTCGTCTCGCTGCTCACCGAGCAGGACGTCGACGATCGGGCTCAGGCCGCCGCCTTCGTGGGGGCCGCGGGCGAGGACCGGCCGGCGCCCGGCCCCCCCGCGATCCTGTCCGCCAGCGAGATCGAGCGTCTCGTCCATCACTACGTGGGCGACGAGGACGCCGAGGCCATCGTGCGCGAGCTGTTCGGGGCCAAGGCGCCCGCCGACCTGTCGGTCCCGGAGCTGCTCGAGATGCGCATCCGCTTCGAGCGCCTCCTCGCCGCCTCTCTCGGAGCGGCCGCGGCGCGGATGATCGTGGAAGATCACTTCACGATCTCGAAGGAGGAGGCCGAGCAGCTGGTCACCTCGTTCCAGCGAATGCAGGAATCGCTGCGGGTCAGCGAGGAGGAGGTCAAGCGGGGCGAGCGGCTGCTCGCCTCGGTGGTGGAGAGCGTGGACGACTGCATCTTCACCGCCGACACCACCGGCCGTCTGGTGACCATGAATCCGGCCGGCCGCCGGCTGCTGGGCTACGCGACGTGGGAGGTGAGCGGGCTCCGGTATCGCGATCTGCTCGGTGCCTCCGAGCGCGGCGGCGCCACAGCCATCGTGGCCGCGCTGGAGGCCGGACGTGGGTGGAGCGGGCAGGTGACGGGACGGACCGCGCGCGGGGAGGCGTTCCCGGCCCACCTGGCCATGACCACCCTGTTCGACGACCGCGGCCAGCGCATGGGCACGGTCGGCGTGCTCCACGACCTGACCGAGCAGGTGGAGACGCAGCGGCGGCTCATCCAGCGGGAGAAGCTGGCCTCGCTCGGCGAGATGGCCGCGGGCGTCGCCCACGAGATCCGCAACCCGCTCGGGGGGATCAAGATGGCGACCAACCTGCTGTCGTCGGCGGAGGTCGACGGCAGCCCGCTGTCCCAGGAGATGGCCCGCTCCATCCTGTCCGGCATCTCGGAGATCGAGGGCATCATCAACAACCTCCTCGACTGGACGCGGGACGCGCGGCTCGAGCGCAACGAGTACGAGCTGCACCGCATCCTCGACCCGGTGGTGGAGGCGGTGGCGGCCGAGGGGCGGGCGCGGGGCGTGCACGTCGGCTACGGACGGCTGGCCCGCGAGACGGTGGCCGCGGTCGACGGCCAGAAGCTCCGCCAGGTCTTCACCAACGTGATGAAGAACGCGGTGGAGGCCATCGACCCACGGCGCGGAACCGGGCGGGTCACGGTGGATCTCTTCGTCGAAGGCGAGCGGGCGGTGGTCGAGGTGAGCGACGACGGCGTGGGAATCGCGACCGAGGATCGAGACAAGATCTTCCTCCCCTTCTTCACCACCAAGCCGGCGGGCACCGGCCTCGGCATGTCGATCGTGAAGAAGATCGTGGATCTCCACGGGGGCGACATCGCGATCGAGAGTGCCCCCGGCCGCGGTACCCGAGTCCGGATCTCACTGCCGGCGGTGGCCACGCCCCTGCCGATGGCTGGAGGCACATCATGAAGCGACGTCTCCTGCTGGTCGAGGACGACGAGGTCTTCCTGCGCCCGCTGCACCGCACCCTCGAGCTGAAGGGCTACGAGGTGGTACCGGTGCAGAGCGCGGAGGAGGCCCTCGAGTCCCTCAAGACCGAGGACGTGGACCTGGTGCTCACCGACCGCCGCCTGCCCGGCATGGACGGGGTGGAGCTGGTGCGGCGCATCAAGACGGACCACCCCGACCTCGCGGTGGTGGTGATGACGGCCTACGGCACCATCGAGTCGGCGGTGGAGGCGATGCGGCTGGGGGCCGAGGACTACCTGGTGAAGCCCTTCGAGGCCGCCGAGCTGCTGCTGGTGATCCGGCGGGCGATCGAGTTCCAGGAGCTGAAGTCGGCGAATCGCCGCACGATCCGTCGCAACCAGGAGCGGTTTACCTTCAGCAACATCGTGGCGGCCAGCGCGAGCATGCAGGTGATCTTCGACCTGCTCCGCTCGGTGGTGGACCTCGACACCACCGTGCTGATCCAGGGGGAGACCGGAACCGGCAAGGAGCTGCTCGCGCGCTCGATCCACTTCTCGGGCGCGCGGCGGGATCGGCCCTTCGTGCCGGTCAACTGCGCGGCGATACCCGCGGAGCTGTTCGAGTCGGAGCTGTTCGGCTCGCGGCGGGGCGCCTTCACCGGCGCGGTGGAGCACCGGCGCGGCCACTTCCAGATGGCCAACGGCGGCACCCTGCTGCTCGACGAGATCGGAGAGATGCCGCTGAATCTCCAGTCGAAGCTGCTGCGGGCCATCGAGGAGCGGAAGGTGACGTCGGTCGGTGCGGATCGGCCGGTGGACATCGACGTGCGCTTCATCGCCACCACCAACAAGGACCTGCCGGCCGAGGTCGAGCGCGGGGCCTTCCGGCGCGATCTCTTCTATCGGCTCTCGGTGATGCCGGTCCGGGTCCCCGCGCTCCGCGAGCGCCAGGAGGACATTCCGCTCCTCGCGCGGCACTTCGTCGAGCAGGGCTGCCGTCGCCTCAAGAAGACGGCCCGCGAGATCTCGGCCGAGAGTCTGGGCGCCCTGATGCGCTACCCGTGGCCCGGCAACGTGCGCGAGCTGGAGAACGTCATCGAGCGGGCGGTGATCGTGTCCCAGGGCGATACGCTGTCGGACGTCGAGCGCTTCCTCGCCCCGACCGGCGCCCAGGCGCCGGTCGATCTCTCGCTGCCGTTCCGCGACGCCAAGGCCCGGGTGGTCGAGGATTTCGAGCGCGCCTACATCGAGGGCTTGCTCAAGAGCCACGGGGGCAAGCTCACCGCGGCGGCCAAGCACGCGGACATGGATCCCAAGAACTTCTCGGACAAGATGCAGCGCTACGGCCTGCGCCGGTCGCCGCCGTCCGAGCCGTCCGCCTAGCCACCGGCTAGAAGAAGAGTAGCGTCACCGCGACGAACAGCGGGAGCAGCACCGCACCGCTGTAGGCCATGTAGCCGAGGAAGCTCGGCATGCGGACGCCCGCCTCTTCCGCGATGGCCTTGACCATGAAGTTGGGGGCGTTGCCGATGTAGGTGTTGGCTCCCATCGCCACCGCGCCCACGCTGATGGCGGCCAGGATCGACTCCGGCACTCCCACCACCGTCGGGGGCAGGCCGAGGCCCTGGGCCAGCGCCAGGAACGCGAGGTAGGTCGGGGCGTTGTCGAGGAACGACGACAGTACGCCGGCGGCCCAGAAGAACTGCCACGGCTCGTGCACGCCCAGCTCCCCGCCTCGCCGGTGGAGCAGCTCGAGCGCCGGCATCATGGTGACGAAGATGCCGAGGAAGAGCACCGCCACCTCGACCATCGGGTGGCCGGTGAAGCGGTTGGCCCGCCGGATCTCGCGCGGAGTCCGCCAGAGCGACAGGCCGGCCAGGACCACGAGGACGATCTCGCGCACCGGAGCGCGCAGGAAGACCACCGCGGCCACGACGCCGATGAGCCAGAGCACGTTCTGCGCGCCGCGGAGCGAGAGGGGCTCGATCCGGACCCGGTCGTGGCGGCGACTCGTCTCGGTCTCTCGCGCGTACTCGATCGAATCCCAGACGAAGTACACGGCGAGCAGCGCGCCGGTCATGACGAGCCAGGGAAGCCAGAGGCCGAAGGTCCAGGTGAAGGGCACGCCGGCCAGGTACCCGAGGAAGAGCGGGGGATCGCCGAGCGGGGTCAGCAGGCCGCCGATGTTAGAGACCAGGAAGATGAAGAAGACCACGGTGTGGACCACGCGCGTGCGCTCGCGGTTGGTTTCCAGAACTGCCCGGATGAGCAGCATCGAGGCGCCGGTGGTGCCGACGACGGAGGCGAGCAGCGCGCCGGCGGCCAGGAAGGCGGTGTTGACGAGCGGCCGCGCCTCGAGATCGCCGCGGAGAAGCACGCCGCCGGTGATGACGTAGAGCGATCCCAGGAGCACGATGAAGGAGACGTAGTCGCTCGCGGTGTGCACGAGCACGGCGGGCTCCCGCAACAGGTACAACACGAAGACCGGGGCGGCGAGCGCGGCGGCCACCCGCAGCTTGTTCCGGTTGGAGTCCCACCAGCGCGGCCGCGCGAGCGGGAGCGCGGCGATGGCGACGAGCATGGCCACGAAGGGAGCCACGCTGTAGAGCGGAAGCGGCGCGGGCATCGCGGCGAGGATACTCCCTTGAAGTTGGCGGACGGATGGTTTAGAAGTGAGGCGGCGCGCCGTGGCGCCGATCTCACCCCACAACGAGGTTCCTCATGGCCAGCGAGACCAAAGGCAGCAGCGCCGTGGAAGCCCTCCTCAGAGAGAAGCGGAAATTTCCGCCGCCCAAGGAGTTCGCCAGGTACGCCAACGCCAACCGCGCCTCGATCTACAAGGACGCGGCGAAGAATCCCACCCGGTTCTGGGAGCGGTTCGCGAAGGAGCTGGACTGGTTCAAGCCGTGGAAGACGGTGCTGCAGTGGAAGCCGCCCTACGCGAAATGGTTCGTGGGGGGCAAGCTGAATGTCTCCTACAACTGCCTCGATCGCCACGTGGCCACGCCTCGCAAGACCAAGGCGGCCATCATCTGGGAAGGGGAGCCCGGCGACACGCGGGTGCTCACCTACTGGGATCTGTATCGCGAGGTCAACCGCTTCGCGGCCGCCCTGAAGCGGAACGGAGTGAAGAAGGGCGACCGCGTCACCATCTACATGCCGATGGTGCCGGAGCTGCCGATCGCGATGCTCGCCTGCGCGCGCATCGGCGCCCCCCACAGCGTGGTGTTCGGCGGATTCGCCCCCGAGGCGCTGCGCGATCGCATCCACGACGCGGAGTCCCGCGTGCTCATCACCGCCGACGGCGGGTTCCGGCGCGGCGGCACGGTGGCGCTCAAGAAGAACGCGGACGACGCCCTCCGCGAGTGCCCCGAGGTCAAGACGGTGGTCGTGCTCAAGCGGACCGGCCAGGACATCAACATGCAGGCGGGCCGCGACGTGTGGTGGGACGACTTCGTCAAGGGCGCCCCCGCCTACTGCGCGCCGGAGAAGATGGACTCCGAGGACATGCTGTACCTGCTCTACACCTCGGGGTCCACCGGCAAGCCCAAGGGCATCGTGCACACCACCGGCGGCTACCTCACCGGGGTCTACGCGACCACCAAGTGGGTGTTCGACCTGCACGACACCGACGTGTACTGGTGCACCGCGGACATCGGCTGGGTCACCGGACACTCGTACATCGTCTACGGGCCGCTCGCCAACGGCACCACCACCGTGATGTACGAGGGCACGCCGGACTATCCGGACAAGGATCGGTTCTGGCGCGTCGTCGAGAAGTACGGCGTGACCATCTGCTACACCGCGCCCACCGCGATCCGCACCTTCATGCGGTGGGGCGAGGAGTACCCGCGCCGGTGCGATCTCTCGAGCCTGCGCCTGCTCGGCTCGGTCGGCGAGCCGATCAATCCGGAAGCCTGGGTCTGGTACTGGAAGGTCATCGGCGGCGGGCGCTGCCCGGTCGTGGATACGTGGTGGCAGACCGAGACCGGCCACATTATGATCACGCCGCTTCCCGGGGTGACCACGCTCAAGCCCGGCTCGGCCACCCGTCCGTTCCCCGGCGTCGAAGCCGACGTGGTCAACGACCGTGGCGAGTCGGCTCGGGCCGGTTACCTCGTGCTCAAGAAGCCGTGGCCGGGCATGCTGCGCGGCATCTACCGCGACCCGCAGCGCTTCCAGGCGCAGTACTGGAGCAAGTACCCGGGCATCTACTTCACCGGCGACGGCGCCAAGCTCGACGAGGAAAGCTACTTCTGGCTACTGGGCCGCGTGGACGACGTAATGAACATCTCCGGGCACCGCGTCTCCACCATGGAAGTGGAGTCGGCGCTGGTCGATCATCCTCACGTGGCCGAGGCGGCGGTTATCGGACGGCCGCACGAGATCAAGGGACAGGCCATCGCCGCCTTCGTCACGATCAAGGACGGCACGCCGCAGAGCAAGGAGCTGATGGAGGAGATCAAGGGGCACGTGGCCAAGAAGATCGGCGCGCTGGCGCGGCCGGACGACCTGATCTTCGCCTCCGACCTGCCCAAGACGCGCTCGGGCAAGATCATGCGCCGGCTGTTGCGGGACATCGCCGAGGGCAAGGCCCTGGGGGACACCACGACCCTGGCCGATCCCAACGTGGTTGCGACCCTCAAGGAGAAGTACGGCGAGGAGGAGTGACGCCCGGTCCCGAGTGGTGCGCCCGTTCGGCGCGATCATCTTCGGCCGGATCGGCGATCTCGTCGGCCGGAAGTACACCTTCCTCATCACCATCGTCTTCATGGGTATCTCGACCGTGCTGGTCGGGTTCTTGCCGACCTACGCGTCGATCGGCTTCGCGGCGCCCCTGATCCTCGTGGTGCTGCGGCTGGTGCAGGGACTGGCGCTCGGCGGTGAGTATGGGGGCGCCGCGACCTACGTGGCCGAGCACGCCCCGGACGACAAGCGGGGCTACGCCACCAGCTGGATCCAGACCACCGCGACGGTCGGCATGCTGCTCGCCCTGGTGGTCATCGGACTCTGCCGCGCGGCCATGGACGACGCCACCTTCAAGGCCTGGGCCTGGCGGATCCCGTTCTGGTTCTCGATCCCGCTGCTGCTGATCTCGATCTACATCCGGCTGAAGCTGAACGAATCGCCCATCTTCCGGCGCATGAAGGAGCAGGGGAAGGGCTCGAAGGCTCCGCTCACCGACAGCTTCATGAAGTACCCGAACAACAAGTACGTGGCCCTCGCGCTCCTCGGCGCCACCGCCGGGCAGGGCGTGGTGTGGTACACGGGGCAGTTCTACGCCCTGTTCTTCATCCAGATCTATCTCAAGCTGGACTTCATCCAGACGTACACACTGATCGGCCTGTCCCTGGTGATCGGCACGCCGTTCTTCCTGTTCTTCGGGGCTCTGTCTGACCGGATCGGACGGAAGAAGATCATCCTGGCCGGCTGCCTGATCGCGGCGGTCACTTACTTCCCGCTCTTCAAGGGGCTGACCCACTACATCAACCCGGCGCTCGAGCGGTACCAGCAGGCGACCCAGATCTCGGTGGCGGCGAGCGATTGCAACTTCCATATCTTCCTCGGCCCCTGGTCGCGGCAAACCGCCTGTGACCGGGCCAAGGACTTCCTCGGCAAGGCGGGGCTGTCGTTCATCTCGGTGCCCGCCGAGGGTGGCAAGGAGGTCGTCACCCGGATCGGCAATGTCACGATCGAGGGCTGGGACCAGGCGAAGTTCTCGGCCGCCTTGAAGGAAACCGGGTATCCGCCCAAGGCCAACCTGGCCGAAGTCAACTGGGTGATGGCCGAGCTGCTCCTGGTGATCATGGTGATCTACGTCACGATGGTCTACGGGCCGATCGCCGCGTTCCTGGTCGAGCTGTTCCCGGCCCGCATCCGCTATACGTCCATGTCGCTGCCCTACCACATCGGCAACGGGTGGTTCGGCGGGATGCTGCCGCTGCTGGCCACCGCCATGGTGGCGTCGGCCGGCAACATCTATTACGGGCTCTGGTATCCCATCATCGTGGCGCTCATGACCTTCGTGATCGGCCTCCTCTTCGTCCGCGAGACCCGGCACGTGAGGATCCACGCCGAGCACTGAGCCACACCGAGCCGGGCCCGCGCCCGCGTCGTCGCCCGAAGCTTGGCGACGCCGGTGCGGGCCCGATGCTCATCGCGGTCTGACCGCTCCAGCCTGACCGTCCCGCGACTCGCGCCTCATCACGTCGCTCACCTCGCGCCAGCACGACGCCGTGGACGACGTCCAAAGGCACCTGACCCATTGACAGAGGCGCCTGACCACTGGTCTTCCACCCAGAATTGACACACGAGGTGCCGAAAATTTCCCACCTCCGGTGGGCAAATTGCCCGGAGACCGTCCAATCGACTCTGGACTCTTCTGAATATCCAAGGTTTTTGCTCGTCTCTGTCCAGTAAGTGCGAGGCACAGGCCTTGCACCCAGGACCGGCCAGCCGGGCGAGCCGGTTCACACGATCCGGAACCCAGGAGGGAGAGACGATGGACGAGATCAAGAAGCGCCTGGAGAGAGAACTCAGCCACACCATGCAGCGCATCCGGCACATGGGTGGAGTGATGACCTACGAGGATCTCGGCGCTGGTCGTGTGGACAACACGACTCCGGCCGACGAGGTTGACGTGATCCGCCTGAACGAGGACCGCGAGATGAGTTTTGCCACGCGGAGTCTGCTGGTCGAGCGTGCCAACAAGCTGGCCGAGGCTCTCGACCGGCTGCGGGGCGGTGAGTACGGCGTCTGCGAGGAGTGCGGCGAGGCCATCGCCCCCGCGCGGCTTCGCGCGATGCCGGAGGTCACCACCTGCGTGCGCTGCCAGGATCGTCTCGAGCGGATGCTGCCGCGCCTGGAGGCCGTGGGCGCCGGCGTGGAGACCGAGGAGAACGACGAAGAGTAGACGCCGAACCCTCTACCGGCCGAGCCGGGCGGACAGCACGCCCGGCCGGTCGGTGATGATGCCGCTGACCTTCCAGCTCACGAGCCGGTCCATCAGGGCCGGCTCGTTGACCGTCCAGACGTAGCATTCCAGCCCGGCCTCCCTGATCTTCGCCAGCAGACCCTCGGTCATCAGATCCTGACCTGGACAGATCGCGCTCGCGATCCCGGGCGCCAGTAGCGCGTCCGGCACCGGTGCCTTCTCCACCAGGACGCCCAGCCGGATCTCCCGACTGAGCGAGCGGGCGAGGGCGATGGCGTCGTGGTCGAACGACTGGACGAGGGCCCGGTCGACGACGTCGTAGATTTCCAACGTCGAGACCACGCGCTCCTCGATGCCCGGATAGACTCGTGAGCCCGCCTTGAGCTCCACCCAGAAGCGCGCGCGGTCCCGGAAGCGCTCGAGCACCTCCTGGAGGGTCTGGATGCGCTGGCCGAGGAACCGGCCGTCCCGCCAGCCGCCCGCGTCCAGGCGCTTGAGGTCTCGCACCCGCCGAGCGCTCACCGGACCCGACCCGTTGGTGGTGCGCTCGAGGGTGAAGTCGTGGATGACCACGGGATGGCCGTCGGCGGAGAGGTGGACGTCGAGCTCGATGCCGTCCGCGCCCTGCTCGAGGGCCAGCTCGAAGGCGGCGATCGTGTTCTCGGGCGCGTCGGCGGAGGCGCCCCGGTGCGCGATCACGAGCGGCCGTGTGCCCTCGCGCATTGTCGAGCTCAGGCGCCGCGTGGCATTATCGGGACGTGCCTACGCCGGTCGTCGACGCGCTCCGTCCGATGCTCTGGCTCGGAGCGCGGATCTACTTCCGCATCCACTTCCAGGGCGTCCAGCACATTCCTCCCTCGGGTCCGCTCCTCATCGTGTCCAACCACGTGACCTACGCCGATCCGGTGCTCGCGACGATTCCGGTGCGACGGCCGGTCCACTACATGGCCTGGAACGCGCTGTTCCGCATCCCCGGCTTTGCCTGGCTCATTCGCCGCTTGCGGGCCTTCCCGGTCGACATCGACGCGGCGGACGCCAGCGCCACCCGGACCGCGGTGCGGCTCCTCAACGCCGGCGAGGCGGTCATGATCTTTCCCGAGGCGGGACGGAGCCCGGACGGGCGCGTGCAGCGCTTCCGGCTCGGCGCGTTCCGACTGGCCTGCTCGCTCGGGGTGCCGATCATGCCGGTGACCATTATCGGGGCGCACGAGTCGTGGCCACCCGCGCGCCGGCTACCCCGACCGGGGCGCCTCACCATCATCTACCACCCGGTGGTCACTCCTCCGCCAGGCGCCGACGTCAAGCGCGCGGCCCGCGATCTCGCTCACCGCGTGCAGGCCATCGTGGCGTCGGCGCTGCCCGGGCACCAGCGGCCCGACACGGTGCCCGACGCGTCTGTCTGAACCGGCCGCATTATACGGGCGGTGGGCGGTATTTGGCGTCCTTCCCGCCGCGGTGTATTCTCTCCCGGCAATGGCACGTCGCGCCGCGCCCGCCATCCTCGTGCTGCACGGGCCCAACCTCAATCTCCTCGGAACGCGCGAACCCGCGGTGTATGGGCGAGTGACCCTGTCGGAAGTCAATCGCGCCGTGCAGCGGCACGCGGAGAGCCGCGGCGCCCGCGCGGTGTGCCGGCAGTCGAATCACGAGGGCGAGCTGGTGGACTGGGTTCAGTCGGCCGCGCGTGAGGGATTCCGGGGGATCGTCTTCAATCCGGGCGCGCTGTCGCACTACTCGATCGCCCTGCGCGACGCGGTCGCCTCGCAGCGGCTGCCCGTCGTCGAGGTGCATCTGTCGAACATCCACGCCCGCGAGGAGTTCCGGCATCGCTCGGTCGTGGCCGCGGCCGCGATGGGTCAGATCTCCGGGTTCGGCCCCGCCAGCTACCTGCTCGGCGTGGAGGCGCTGCTGGTCGGCGCTTCCGGGACGCCCCGCGGCCCGCGGGTCGGCTCGCGACGCCGGCCGTGAATGCGGGCGCCCTTCCTGCCGTCCAACTCGCGATCGAATAAGGGGCGCGAGAGCAGCGGGCGGATCCGGCCGAGCGGGCGGCGAGGCCGGTGGAGACCATGACCTCTCCCGACGCGCCATCTGGCCCCGCCGGCCCGGGCGAGCCTTCCGAGCCCGTCGAGATCGACGAGCCGGTGCTCATCCAGCGCTGCATCGCCGGAGACGCTTCGGCGTTCGAGCCCCTGGTCGAGAAGTACCGACAGCGCGTGTGGCGCCTGGCCTATCAGGTACTCCACGACCGCGAGGAGGCGTGGGACGTGGCCCAGGAAGCATTCGTACGTGCGTTTCATTCGCTGCCGTCGTTTCGCGGTCAGTCGGCCTTCTACACCTGGCTCTTCCGGATCACGGTCAACGTGGCCACCGATCGCCACCGCCAGCGCGGCGCGCAGGCCCGCGCGTTCGGCCCGGAGCGGGTCACCGAGGAAGAGTGGGCCCGCACGACACCGGACCCGGGCGGCGGGCCGGATCAGCAAGCCGCGCGGGCGGAGCAGCGAGCGCGCATCCGGCGGGCGCTCGATGCCTTGCCGCCCAAGGCACGAGCGATTATCATGCTCAGTGACGTCGAAGGCCTCTCGTACCGCGAGATCGCCGAGGTGCTGAACTGCCCGATCGGAACGGTCATGTCCAGGCTGCATAACGCGCGCAAACGGCTCAAGGGGCTGCTCGGGCCGATGCTCGCGGTGATCCTCTGCCTCGGGCTCACCATCGCGTGGGCCTCCGCGGCGCACGCCCAGCAGATCGTCCGTTTCGGGGTACGCATCCTCGAAGCCTCGACGCCCCGGGAAGGCCAATCCGCGCCAAAGGCCGTTCCCGCTCCCAAGCCCGACGCCGAGGCGGACGAGCGCCTTCGCAAGATCCTGCCGCGTCTGCACGCCCTGTTCCGCTACACCGACTACACGACCCTCGACCGCCAGCGGGTGGAAGGTCCTCTCGGCACCCAGCAGCGCTTCGCGGTACCCGGCGAGCGCTGGCTCGAGGTCACGCCGGACGAGCTTCACGGCACGTCCGTGCGCATGCGCGTGCGCTTGCTCCGAGGCGAGCAGCCCGAGATGAAGGCGGCGATCCTCGCCGCGCCCGGTGCGCCCGCGGTGCTGGGCGGGCCCGCCTATGGCAACGGCGTGCTCATCATCATCCTCTGGGCGAACCCGAACCCCTAGCCGGCCATGAGCGAGCAGCGGTACCGTCAGGAGCGCAGCCGCATCGAGCAGGGGCACGTCAAGTACCGCGACAAGCTCAAGGAGGAAGGCAAGCTCTTCGTTCGCGATCGCCTGAAGCTGCTCCTCGACCCGGGGACCGAATTCCAGGAAGACTTCCTCTTCGCGCGCAACCAGGAGCCGGACACGCCCGCCGACGGCGTGGTCACCGGGGTGGGGACGGTGGGCGGCCGCACCGTGGCGGTCATGGCCAACGACTACACGGTGAAGGCCGGATCGTGGGGCGAGAAGACGGTCCAGAAGATCGTGCGGATCCAGGAGCGGGCTCAGCGCCTGCAGGTCCCGCTCATCTACCTGGTCGACGCGGCGGGCGGGCGGATCTCGGAGCAGATCAAGATCTTCCCCGGCCGCTTCCACGCCGGCCGGATCTTCTACAACGAGGTGCAGCTGTCCGGCGTGGTCCCGCAGGTCTGCATCCTCTTCGGGCCGTCGCCGGCCGGCTCGGCCTATCTGCCCGCGCTGACCGACTGCGTGATCATGGTGGACGGCAAGGCCAGCCTGTACGTGGGATCTCCGCGAATGGTCGAGATGGCGATCGGCGAGAAGACGACCCTCGAGGATCTGGGCGGCGCCCGCATGCATTGCACGGTCTCGGGCTGCGGCGACGTGCTGGCCGCGTCCGACGAGGAGGCTATCGATCTCTGCCGTCGCTACCTCTCCTACCTGCCGGGCTCCTTCCGGGAGCGGCCGGCCGCGATCGAGGCACAGGCGTCCAAGCCCGGGCGGTCGATCGAGGAGATCGTTCCCTACGATCAGCGGAAGTGGTTCGACATGTACGAGGTCATCGATCGCGTGGTCGACGCGGGCTCCTTCTTCGAGATCAAGCGCCTCTTCGCCCAGGAGATCGTGGTGGGCTTCGCGCGGATCGGCGGTCGCGCGATGGGGATCGTGGCCAACCAGCCGAAGGTCAAGGGCGGCGTTCTGATGGTGGATTCCTCAGACAAGGCGGCGCGCTTCATCTCGCTGTGCAACGCCTACAACGTCCCGCTCGTGTACCTGGCCGACGTCTCCGGCTTCATGGTCGGCACCAAGGTCGAGCGAGCGGGCATCATCCGCCACGGCGCCAAGATGGTGTTCGCCACGTCGCAGGCCACCGTGCCGAAGATCTGCGTGGTGGTGCGAAAGTGCTACGGGGCGGGCCTTTACGCGATGTGCGGGCCCGCGTTCGAGCCCGACGCGGCGCTCGCCCTGCCCCAGGGGCAGGTGGCCATCATGGGGCCCGAGCCGGCGGTCAATGCGGTGTACTTCAACAAGATCATGGAGCTGCCGGAAGCCGCGCGCGCCGCCTACGTGCAGAAGAAGCGCGACGAGTACGCGCAGGACGTCGACATCTACAAGCTTGCGTCCGAGATGCTGGTGGACGGCATCGTCGGCGGCTCCGAGCTACGTGACGAGCTGATCAAGCGCTTGGCGTACGCGGAGTCCAAGCAGCTCGAGTTCCCGCTTCGACGCAATCCCGTCCAGCCCGTCTGAGCGGCGTGCCCGACGCCGCGGGGCCCCGATCATCGCCTCGTTGATCCTCGCGGTTCGCTTCCTGACCATCGTCCCGCTGCCGGGCCGTGAACGCGCCGACCGGTCTGCCCTCGGCCGGGCCGCCTGGTGGTTCCCGGTCGTGGGCCTGATGCTGGGCGTCGTGCTGATGGCCGCCGAGCGCGTCGTCCTCGCCCTCGCGCCGCCGCTGGTCGGCGCGACCCTGCTCGTGGCGGTCTGGAAGATCATGACGGGGGGCATCCATCTCGACGGCCTCGCCGACTGCCTCGACGGGCTCGCCGGTCCGGATGCGGCGCGCCGCCGCGCGATCATGCGGGACAGCCGGATCGGAGTGTTCGGCGCCGCCGGGCTCGGGCTGGCGCTCATCCTGTTCGTCGCGTCCCTTTCCGAGCTGCCCGCGCCGATTCGCGGTCGCGTGTTGCTTCTGGCTCCCGTCCTGGGGCGCGTGAGTCCGATGCTCGCGGCCGCGTGGCTGCGCCCCGCCACTCCGGGGCAGGGACTGGGCGGCGCGTTTGCCGCCGATCTGTCGGGCTGGGCCGGTCCCGTGTGCGCGGCGGCTGGCCTGGCGTCGGCGGCCTGGCTCCTGGGGCCGTGGGGCGCCGCCGTCGCGGCCGGCGCGCTCGGCCTGGCTTTGCTGGGGGCGCGATTCGCCGCCCGCCGCTTTGCGGGGATCACCGGCGACGTGCTGGGAGCGGTCGTGGAGGTGAGCGAGCTGGCTGCCCTGCTGCTCGCGGTCGTGGCGGCGCATCGGGGGCTGCTCTGACCGCGACCACGATCTGCCTGGTTCGCCACGGGAGCGTCGTCGGAGCGGAGACGCGTCGGTTCATCGGGCATCTCGACGTGCCGCTCTCGCCCCTCGGGGCGGCGCAGATCGCCGCGCTCGCCGCGCGCCTCAGCCGGGCTCGCTTCGATGCGATCTACTGCAGCGACCTGGTGCGCACGCGCCGAAGCGCCGAGATCCTCGCGGCGCCTCATCGACTCGCGCCGATCGCGGACCCCGCCTTGCGCGAGTTCGCGATGGGCGACTGGGACGGGATGACCGCCGAGGAGATTCGCGCCGTCGACCCGGTGGCCTTCAAAGCCTGGATGGCCGACGTGGGCCGCTTCCAGTTCCCCGGCGGTGAAAGCCTGCAGGATCTCGAGGCACGGGTGCTGCCCGCGTTCGAGGCCATCGTCGCCCGTCACCCGGGGACAACGGTGGCGGTTGTTGCGCACGGCGGAAGCAATCGCGCGATCCTCTGTCGCGCGCTCGGTCTGGGCCCGGAGCGGCTGCTGGCCCTCGGCCAGGACTACGCCGCGCTCTCGGTGATCGAGCGGGCCAGCGGGCGCTGGACACTGCGGCTGCTCAATCACTGCGAGCCCTGCGTGGAGGCGGTCGCCGTCGCGTAGGCCGTTTGGCGGCTGACGCTGCTTGTAGGTCGCCCGTCACGCCTTGTAGCTTCCCGTCGACGACCTCCAGATTGGCGCGCTGTCAGATCGCTAACAGTCCAGGTATTTCAAGTTGTTTTGCGACACGACGTCCCGAAGATCCTGGTCTCTCAGGGCTGGCATTTCACTTGCTTGATATCCGGCCGCGAGATTGGGAGGAACACGATGCACGTCTTGATCAAATGGAAGTTCAGCACCAGCCAGGCCGGCTTCACCTTGGCCGAGATCATGGTCGCCTGTGCCGTCATCTCGGTGGGCCTCGTCGCGGTGGCCACGGGCTTCGGCTACGGAGTCGACGGAGTCGAAGCCGGACGCCAGCAGAGCACCGCCGTCTTCCTCGCCGAGCAGCGGATCGAGCAAGCAAAGGGGCTCGCGATGCAGCAGACCGGTCTCGTGCAGCTGACGACCGCGAACCTGCCCGCGACCGAGGGCTACGGAACGATTGCCGGAGCGCCGCCGCGATACCGGCGGACCACGACGATCACCAACAATCCGGGCGGTCTTCAGGGCGCCCGCGTCGACGTGACCGTCTTCTATCGTCCCGTGACGGGGCGGGGAGTACTCACCACGGAGCGCTCGGTCTCACTCTCCATCTTCCTGGCGAACCGGTGATGCGAGGTGCCACGATGAACAGCCAGCGAGGCTACACCCTGGCCGAGATGATGGTGGTGTGCGCGGTCGTGGGACTGGTGATGGCGAGCCTGCTGGGGCTGGTCATGTCGGGCCAGCAGGCCTACTGGTTCGGCACCACTCAGGTGGACGGTCAGCAGGGCGCGCGAGTCGCGATCGAGCGCATGGTCAAGGAGATCCGCGAAGCCGGCTACGAGCCGGTGCCGCCCGAGACGGATCCCGGGTTGTGTCCGAATGCGACCAACTATCCCCTGTACGCGACGAGCGTCCCCTGCTACAAGTTCGTGCCGATCACCAGCCCGAGCGCGACCGCGCTGACGCTCCAATACAACTGGGATGGGTCGACCTGCGGGGTCCCGTGCACCCCGATCAACACCGCGGCCCTGGTCACTGATCCCATGACGTGCCCGACGGCCGGCTGCCGGGGCGAGCAGATCACCTACGCCCTGTCGGGCGGGAACCTGACGCGGCAGGAAAGCGTGGTGGACACAACGCCGCAGACCATCGCCTCCGGCATCACCGCCCTGACCTTCACGTACCTGGACGACACCAACACCGTCACCGCGTCGACCGAGCTGATCCGGGCCGTGCAGATCTCCGTGACGGTCCAGACCGCGACCCGCGGCGCTCAGGTGACCATGATCGATCGCGTTCGGCTGAGAAACCGATGAGCCAAGTCACACCGTGGAGGCGGGACCGATGAAGACGTGGCGGCTGTTACTGCTGGGCAACGAACGCGGGGTGGCGCTGCCCCTCGCGATGATCCTGCTGATGGTCCTGACGCTGCTCACCATCACGTTCATGACCCTGGGAGCGGTCGAGCCCCAGATCTCGCGCAACCTCTCGGACGGTGCGCGGGCGCGCCAGCTCGCGGAGAGCGGCATCGAGTGGGGCCTGAGCCAGCTGGCGGGCAAGGCGTTCGATGACTCGACGCTGCTGGGCAGCAGTCTCACCACGGGCGGCGTCAACTGCGGCACCGGCATCACCTGTAAGGTGCTCGTCACCGGTCAGACGCTTCCCGGTCTCACGTCGAGCGCCGGCACCTTCACGGTGACCCTCCGCAACGACCTGAACTCTCTCACCACGGATCAGGCGCTGATCGGCAGCGGCAATCCCCTCGATACCAGCACCTCGGTGGACAACAACAAGATCGTCATCCTGAAGTCGACGGGCAGCTTCAATGGGGCCAGCAAGACGATCACCGCGGTCGTGCAGCGCGGTAACCTGCCGATCAACGCGGCGGTGAGCCTGCCCGGTGTTCAGGGCGACACCTACACGGAGGAGCCGCCGTGCAGCGGTTGCTACAGCGTCGACGGGCGCGACTGGAAGGATAGCGATAGCGGCACCAGTCCGACCGGGACCGGCTCGCTGAAATATGCGATGACCGCCGCCACCAACGCGATCGAGACGATCGCCCAGAACGGCTTCGACAACCTGAACAAGCGCAACTATCTCCATGGCAAGACCGACGGTGACGGCTACGGGTCGAGCACCGACGGGTCGAACCTCACCGGGGCCACCGGCAATGGGCGCAACACCATCGCGAACGACTCGACGCTGACTCCGCAGCTCATCACCAAGTTCATGCAGAATCTGGCCTCGAATCCGTCGACCCAGATCCTCGAGAGCACCCAAGCGTGCCAGTATCCCGCGTCGGGGGGAGACCATGACAAGCCCGAAGGCATCAAGATGCAGAGCACGGGCACTCCCAATGTGGTGACGGTGACGAACAACTGCGGCGGGGCGCAGCAGATCAATCAGACGGTCAGCCTCGGCTCGTCGACCTCGCCCACGATGCTCTACGTCCGGGGCCAGTACGACCCCGACTCCCTGTTCCGCGGCCTCACCGTCGACGGCACCAACCCCATCACCGGCTACGGGATCCTGGTGGTCGAGGACTCCGACCTGGCCTTCTTCCAGACCGGCAACTTCCGCTGGAATGGCATCGTGCTGCTGACCGGCCGCAACAACTCCTCCGCGTTCCTCGGCAACAGCAACACCGAGATTCGGGGCGCCCTCATCGTCAACGAGACCAATCCGGGCGAGGTGAGCGGCTTCTCGGAGTTCTCGGTCAAGACGGAGGGCAACATGAAGATTCGATCGAGCAAGGAAAACATCGACCGCGCCCTCATGGCCCTCTACAACATGCGAGTCACCGCGTACCGCGAGCACTGATCGTGCGCCGCGTCCTCCTCGGCGCGGTCCTCTTCCTGGCGGCGTGCCAGCAGCCGCCCGCGCTCCCGCCCCCGGCCACCAGTGCACTCGCTCCCGCCGCGCAGATGCGCGCCGAGGGCGAGGCCCTGATGGCCGTGGGCCAGTACGCCGCCGCGGTCGAGAAGTTCCGACAGGCGATCGATCTCGAGCCCAATAGCGTGCCACTTCGCTTCGCGCTCGGGACGGCCTACTCCTTTTTGGACCGGCGCAGTGAGGCCGTGGCCCAGTTCCGGTGGGTCGTCGCGAATGCCGCGGCCGATTCGAACGAGCATCAGGAGGCGCGTCGCTGGCTCGTGCGCGTGGGCGCGATGGAGGAGGCTCCCGCCGCGGTCGCCATGGCCGACGTGAGCGCCGACGCGGCCCAGAAGCCCGATCCGGCCAGCCTGGGATGGATCACCGGCCAGACGGAGTGGCCGGGCGTGATTCCCACCGAGCACCGGGTCCGGCTCCGCATCTCGATGCTCGGGACCGACGACTCGACGCGCCCCGTCCAGCGGCGGGCCGAGATTCTCCTCGGAGAGAAGTTCGAGTTCAAGGACATTCCCGAGGGGCAGTATCGTCTCCTCGGGATCCATGATGACAAGATCATCTGGGAGCAGCGATTCACGGTGAGGGCGGGAAAGCAGACCGACCTGGCGCTGAATCAGGCCGCGAGCTCCGTGCCCGCCAAGACCTTCCCGCCGGCGCCCCGGCGGCAGTCGACCGCGCCTACCGCTTCAGAGTAAGCGCGCCGCCGCCCGTCATCGCGAGGGCCAACGAGGCGAGCAAGAGCACCAGGGGGTATTCATAGCCACCCTGGTGCGCCCAGAAGCCGTGCTTCAGGTGCACGAAGACGATGGCCCCGAGCATCACCGGCACGTTGGCGAGGGCCGCCCACCGCGGAAAGATGCCCAGTACGAGGCAAAGACCTCCAAGGCCGTGGGCCAGGATCAGGTACCAGGTGGCAATCTCGGGGAACGGGATTCCATTCTTCACCTGGTAGGCAACCATCCCCGACGGCCCGAAGATCGCGAGCGCCAGGTACGCGTGCATGGTGTAGACGAGACCCAGAACCACCCGCAGCAGCGTTACCCCGAAGCGCGCCATCGCGACCTTCCCTTCCTAGGGTTTCCGGAACAAGATCTCTCCCACAAACGACTCGGCGGACGACCGGGTGTCATTGGAATCGATCAGGACCGAGATCACACCGGCGTCCTCCGACGGGCTGTCGCCGTAGATCTTCTTGAAGTCCTCGAACACGTTGCGGCGCTCGGTGATCCACTTGCCCACATCGGACGGGCCGGACCTGACCACGACGTAGGTGACGGTTCCGGTTTTCTCACTCTTGAAGATCGCTCCGACCGGTGCGGTGGTGTCCCAGATATACGCGATGATGCGGGAGCGCACCGCGGTGGGGAAGCGAGGGAACACCACGTAGATCTGGGCTGCCTCGTCGTCGGTCGCGGATTTTCGGGCGTCGCCGCCGGCCGGTAGCTTGACCACCCGCCAGCTCCATTCGAGGATCTGCCAGGTCTTGACGTCGACCTTCACCTCCTTCGACACCGCGGAGCTGTCGCCGTCGCTCTTGAGGTGAAGGACCTTACGGCCGTCCACGGTCTCGATGCGGAAGTCATATTTCGGGCTGCCCCAACTCTGCCCCTTCCAGCCCTCGGGGATGCCGGTCTTACCCTCCGGCTGCGTGGACCAGTTTTCGACGGGGAGCGTGTCCGCCGCTCTCGCCGGCGTGATGAGGAAGGCGACCGCGAGCGCGGCCGCGGTCGAGAGCGAGACCAGGAGCCGGATCATTGGCCGGCTCAGTGTCTCACGCAGGGCCCGTGCTAGGGTAAAAACCTGATGCCGGACGTGCGGATCGACAAGTGGCTGTGGGCCGCCCGATTCTTCAAGAGCCGCACGCTCGCCGCGGCCGCGTGCAATGGCGGCAAGGTGGATGTCAACGGCGATGCGGCCAAGCCGTCGAAGGCAGTTCGCGCGGGCGATCTCCTGCAGGTGACGTTGCCGCGCGGGCGACGGATCGTGCGGGTGGCCGGCCTCGCGGAACGGCGAGGCAGCGGCAGCGAGGCGGCGCTCCTGTACGAGGACCTGACCCCGCCCCCGCCGCCGAGAGAAGAGCGGCCGGCTCCCCCGGCGTATCGGCCGCCGGGCTCCGGCCGTCCCACCAAGCGCGCCCGGCGCCGGATCGACCGCTTCTCTCGCTGGTAACCGCTTCTCAGGAGGGCATCAACGCGCGCGTCGGCTTGCGTTGATGCCGGCCCTCTGCTACGGTCGGGCCCGTCCACGGTGTCCGGGCGGCCCGCCGGGTGCGGGCCCCAGGGAAGGCGGTGCGAATCCGCCGCGACCCCGTCACTGTAATCGGGGACGAAACCCGCGATCGGCCACTGATCCGGCTCGAGCCGGATCGGGAAGGCGCGGGGAGTAGAGCGATCCGAGAGCCAGGAGACCTGCCCGGCGCCGCCACCCCGTGCCGGTCTTCGAGGGAGGACCCGGGTGACGGCCGTCCATCACTCGCACCTCGTGCTTGGAGGCGCGCGCAGCGGCAAGAGCCGCTACGCGCTCGACCAGGCTGGGCCGGCCGGCTTCGTCGCCTTCCTGGCCACCGCGCGCGCGCTCGACGCCGAGATGGCCGCGCGCATCGCCCGTCACCGGGCCGAGCGGCCCGCTCGCTGGAGCACGATCGAGGCGCCGCTCGAGGTGGGGGCCGAGTGCCGCCGCGCCGTGCGCTCGCACGAGCTCATCGTCATCGACTGCGTCACGATCTGGGTCGCGAACCTGATGGACCGTGGCGATGAGGACGTCGCGGTGCTCGCGGCCGCCGACGACCTCGTCAAGCTGATGCGGGAGCGCCTCGCGACCCTCGTGATCGTGTCCAACGAGGTCGGCAACGGCGTGCATCCACCGACCCCGCTCGGCCGTCGCTTCCGCGATCTCCTCGGCTCGGTGAATCAACGCCTGGCTGCCGCCGCCGACCGGGTCACCTTGATGGTCGCCGGCATCCCGGTGACCGTCAAAGACACTCCGCTGCCCTCGAGTCCCGATGCCCGCCCTCCCGAAGCTCCTTGATATCGGCGTGCGGCCGGATGATGCCGCCCACCACGAGGCGCGCCGTCGGCTCGCTCAGCTCACGAAGCCGCCGGGAAGCCTGGGCCGCCTCGAGGATCTGCTGGTGCGACTCTGCGCGATCCAGGGCACGTGCCCGCCGTCGCTGCGCGATCCGGTCATCTTCACGCTGGCCGGCGATCACGGCGTGGTCGCGCAGGGCGTGAGCGCGTACCCGCAGGTGGTCACCGCGCAGATGGTGGAAAATTTCCTCAATGGGGGCGCCGCGGTCAACGCGCTGGCACGCCACGCGGGCGCCCGCGTCGTGGTCGCAGATCTCGGCGTGGCTGCCGCGCTCCCGCAGCATTCCGCGCTACGAAGGTGCAAGGTCGGCCCGGGGACGCAGGACATGACCCGCGGCCCCGCCATGACGAGGGCCGAAGCGCTCCACGCGATCGAGGCGGGTATCGCGCTCGTCGAGGACGAGCGCGCGCGGGGCGCAGACCTGATCGGCACCGGCGAGATGGGCATCGGCAACACCACGGCGGCGAGCGCCCTGGTTGCCGCCCTCACCGGCGCATCGGCCGAGAGCGTCACCGGACTCGGGACCGGGGTGGACGAAGACGGCCGGCGCCGGAAGGTCGAAGCGGTGCGCCGCGCGCTCGAGGTGAACGGCCCGGACCCCGCCGACCCGCTCGACACGCTGGCGAAGCTCGGTGGCTTCGAGATCGCGGGGCTGGTGGGCGTGATCCTCGCCGGCGCGGTCCACCGGCTGCCGGTGGTGCTGGACGGCTTCATCGCCGGCGCCGCCGCCCTCGTGGCCGCCCGGCTCAAGCCGGACATCCGCGGGGCGTTGATCGCGGCCCATCGGTCGAGCGAGCCTGGGCACGCGCGCGTGCTCGACGATCTCGGGCTCGAGCCGTATCTCGACCTCGAGATGCGGCTGGGGGAGGGGACCGGCGCCGCCCTCTGCATCGGCCTGGCTCGGGCCGCCTGTGCCGTCTTCACCGAGATGGCCACGTTCAAGTCCGCCGGCGTGAGCGATCGCGCCGACCCGCCCGGCGCGTCGGCATGAGCCGCCTGCTCGCGACGCTGGCCATGGCCCTGCTGCTGCCTCAGCCGACAGCCGCGCTCACCGTCGCCGATCAGACCGGACGGTGGGTGGACCTTCCGGCGCCGCCGACGCGCATCATCTCGCTGGTGCCGAGCGTGACCGAGATCCTATTCACGATCGGCGCGCAGGGCCGGCTCGTCGGCAGAACCGATTTCTGCGACTACCCCGCCGAGGCTCGCCGCAAGCCGAGCGTGGGCGGCATGCTGGCTCCCAGCCTCGAGGGGATCGTGTCGCTCAAGCCCGACCTGGTCGTCGCGACACCGGCGGGCAATCGCCATGAGACGTTCGATCAGCTGGGACGGCTCAACATTCCGGTTTTCCTCGTCAATCCAATCACGGTCTCCGACGTGATGGACGTCATGGGTCGGCTCGGACGCCTGACCGAGCGGCCCGAGGCGGCCGATCGCGCGGTGGCGACGATGCGGGCCCGGATCGAGGCCGTGACGACCCGCGTGAGCGGCCGGCCACGTCCGCGGGTGCTCTACGTGCTCTGGCCCGACCCGCTGATCGTGCCGGGGCCCGGCGCGCTCGTCTCCGAGCTCATCGCCCTCGCCGGGGGCGACTCGGTGACGGCCGACGGCGGCCCGGGCTATCCGCGTTACAGCATGGAGGCGGCCCTGGCGCGGCATCCCGAGGTCATCGTCCTGGCGAGCCACGGCTCCGAGCGCAGCCCGCTGGTCCGGGCCAAATGGGAGCGTCTCGGCCAGGTCCCCGCCATCGCGGCGGGCCGTCTTTACACCATGGACGGCAACCTCATGCACCGGTACGGCCCGCGCATGGTCGACGGCCTGGAACGGCTCGCCCGCCTGATCCATCCCGAGGCATTCGACAAGGCGGCGGCCCGATGACCGGGCCCGTGTCCGGCGCGCGCCTCGCCGCGATCTTGCTCGGCCTGGCACTCGTGGTCGCCCTGGCGTCGCTCGGGGCCTTGTTCCTGGGCAGCGCGCGCGTCCCTCCGGGCGACGTGCTGGCGGTGCTGGCCGGTCGTGTGAGGGGCGTCGACCAGGTCGTGGTGCTCAGCCTGCGGTTGCCGCGGATCCTCGCCGCGCTGCTGGCCGGCGGCGCGCTCGCGGTGGCGGGCGCGGGCTTCCAGGCGCTGTCGCGCAACCCGCTGGCCGAGCCCTCCGTGCTCGGCGTCTCGAGCGGGGCGGCGTTCGGCGTGATCGTCGCGCAGGTGTTTGGCCTCGGCGGCGGCCTCGTGGAGGTGCTGGGCCTCGCGGCCTGCGCGTTCGCGGGGGCGCTGGCGGCCGGCATGGCGGTCTACCTCATCGCGGCAAGCGCTGGCGGTCTGCCGGTGCACACGCTCCTCCTGGCCGGGGTGATCATCAGCCTGTTCTTCTCCTCGGCGATCACGGTGCTGATCTCGATCATCGATTTCGACCGGCTGGGCGGCGTCGTGCATTGGCTTCTCGGAAACCTGGGTCCGATCGCGCCGCGCAGCCTCGCCGTGTTCGCGGCCGCGGTCGCGATCGGGTTCTGGCTGGTCGTCGGAGCGGCTCGGCAGCTCAATCTTCTGGCGCTCGGCGAGGAGAGCGCGCAGCAGCTCGGGGTGGATGCCGAGGCGCTCAAGCGCCGGATCTTCGCGGGCGCGGCCCTGCTGACCTCGGCCACCGTGGCCTTCGTGGGGCCGATCGGATTCGTGGGGCTGATCGTACCCCAGACCATCCGCATGCTCCTGGGATCGGACAACCGCGTGGTGATTCCCGCGGCCATGCTGGGCGGCGGGGCGTTCCTGCTCCTGGCCGACACCGTCGCGCGCAACGTCATCGCCCCGGCCGAGCTTTCGGTCGGCGTCATCACGGCCTTCTGCGGGACGCCGTTCTTCATCTACCTGCTGCGGGCGCGCACCGGGCAGCCGCGCCTGTGACCGCGCTCCTGGCGTGCCGGCAGCTCGGCTTCACCTATGCGTCTCAGGGGGCCGCCCGCCGCGACTTCGCCATCCGCGATCTGTCGTTCGAAGTCCAGGCCGGGGAAACGTTCGGCGTGATCGGGCCGAACGCTTCCGGCAAGACCACTTTGGTGCGACTGCTGTCGAAAGTCCTCGAACCGTCGGCCGGTCGTGTGCTCCTGGCCGGCGAGGACCTTGCCGGGCTGACCAGGGCGGCGGTAGCCCGGCACGTCGCGGTCGTCCCGCAGGACGTGCCGCGCGGCTTCCCTCACATCGTCGAGGAGCTCGTGCTGATGGGCCGCTTCCCCCGCGCCCCGCGGCGGTTCTTCGAGAGCGCCGAGGATCGTGCCGCGGCACGCCGGGCGATGGAGACGGTGGGCGTCCTGGACCTGCGTGGCGCCCTGATCGACCGGCTGAGCGGGGGCGAGCGGCAGCGGGTCATGCTGGCCCGAGCGCTGGCCCAGGAGCCGCGCCTGCTCGTGCTGGACGAGCCGACGGCCTACCTGGATCTGCGCTACCAGGCCGAGTGCGCCGGTCTCCTGCGCCGGCTGGGGCGCGAGACGGGCCTCACCATCGTGCTCGTGTCGCACGATCTGGGGTTCGCCGCCGAGCTGTCCGACCGCCTGCTCCTCATGGCGGACGGCGCGGCGGTGCGCGTCGGACCCCCCGAGGCCGTGATCGACGAGGCGGTGCTCGAGGCCGCCTACGGCTGCCGGGTCATCGTCGACAAGCACCCGGTCAGCCGCCGACCCGCCGTGCACCTGATCTATCCGAGGGTCTGAGAGCGAGATGGGAGGTGATCGCCGCTAGACGCCCAGCACGGACACCATCGCGGCTCAAGGGAAGCCGGTCCCGGCCGATGTTCGCGCCGAAGCCGGCACGGTCCCGCCACTGTGAGTGGGAAGTCACGCCCGATCCCGTACGGGAGCCACTGGGACGTCGCCACGACGTCCCGGGAAGGCCGGGCCACGACGCCGATCCACGAGTCAGGAGACCTGGCCGCGATGCCGGAGTGCCATCCTTTCGAGAGAAGAGGAGCGCGCATGCGAAGGACACTGGGAATGCTTGTCATGGTGATGCTGATGGCCGCTGCCGCGGCCGAGGCGCAGGAGGAGAAGAAGGGGGTGGACCCGGTCGTGGTGACCGCCACCACCGTGGCGACGCCCTCGCGTCAGCTGGGCGTGGCCCTGAACGTGATCCCCGGCGAGGACTTCAAGACCTATCACTACTCGACGGTGGACGATGCGTTCCGCAACATTCCGGGCGTCAACGTCACCCAGCAGGGCAGCTACGGCAAGCTGTCCAACCTGAGCATCCGGGGTGCCAACGCCAATCAAGTGCTGATCCTCGTCGACGGCGTCCGGGTCTCGAGCCCCACCCTCGGGCAGACCGATCTGTCCGACATCTCGCCGGAGCAGATCGACCGCATCGAGGTCATCCGCGGACCGCAGTCCACGCTGTACGGAGCCGACGCCATCGGCGGCGTGGTGAACATCATCACCCGCAAGGGCAACGGCCGTCTCTTCAGCGCCGTCGTCGACAACGCCTTCGGCAACTACGACACAATGCAGAACCGGCTGTCGGCGAGCGGGGTGTACAAGATCTTCGACTACGCGCTGTCCGGCGTGCACTTCGAGAGCAATGGGCAGTTCAAGAACGACAACAGTGACATGTGGGCGGGCAACGTCCGGCTCGGGCTCACCCTGCCGCTGGACAGCGCGATCTCGGTGGTCTATCGCTACAACAAGAACGACACCGGCGTGCCGATCAAGCCGGTCTTCCCGCCGCCCCAGCCCATCGACCCGATCATCAACCCGAACGCCAAGCAGCAGACCGAGACCACCGTGCTCAGCGTGGAGGCCAAGACGCGGCCGGTCGAGTGGTGGGAGAGCCGCGCCACCTTCGGCCGCTACACCAGCAACCAGGGATTCCAGGACCCGCCCGATCCCGGCTTCGATTTCGACGTGCCCATCCGCTCGCAGGTGGACGTCGAGCGGCTGGAGAGCCAGTGGCTCAACTCGTTCTTCATCGGCAAGTGGAGCACGACCACGCTGGGCGGCGGGTTCCGCAACGAGGAAGGCGATAGCAAGGGCGTGTTCCGGGCCGACCGACAGGTGCCGTGGGGCCTGCTCGAGCAGCAGCTGCGATTCCTCGAGCGGTTGTTCATCACCGGGGGGTTCCGGATCGAGCACGACAGCCAGTTCGGGCAGGCCACGACCGCTCAGGGCTCGGTGCTGTTCGTGATCAAGGAGAGCGGCACCCGGCTGCGCGGCGGCGGCGGCTCCGGCTTCCGCGCCCCGACCTTCAACGACCTCTTCTTCCCGGATTTCGGCAACCCCGACCTCGAGCCGGAGCGCAGCATCTCCTGGGACGTGGGCGTGGACCAGGACCTGTGGAACAACCGGATCCGGCTCCGGGCGACGTACTTCCACACCAACTTCACCGACGCCATCGTGTGCTGCACGCCCCTGCCGACCGCGACCTTCGGGGGACCGTTCAACGCGGGCCGCGCCCGCTCCCAGGGCGTCGAGGTCGGTGGCGACGTGGACATCCTGCCGAACCTGATCGCCTCGGTCACCTACACCTACACCGACACCGACAACTTCACCACCGGCCGGCCCCTGCCGCGCATCCCGCGGAACGCGGGCAGCGTCGGGCTCACCTGGCAGCCGCTCCCGAGCTTGTCCACCTTCGTGCAGGTGTACGTGGTCGAGCGGCAGTTCGATCCGGTCGGCGACGTCTACAACAGCGGTTACACCCGCGTCGACCTCGGTGGCACCTGGCGCATCCTGAGTCAGACGGGGGTGCTGCAGAAGCTCGAGCTGACCGCGCGAGTGCAGAACGCGCTCAACGAGAAGTACGCGGAGGTGCGCGGCTTCCCTGCGCTCGGCATCAACGCCCTCGTGGGCCTGCGGGCGTCGTTCTAGGACGATGATCGCCGGGGTGACCGTCGAGGTCGGAGCCGAAGCCGTGGTGGTGGTCGCCGCGCGGCGGCTCCGCGTGCTGTCCTCGGCGGTGCACCTCGGCGGCTTCGCCGAAGCGCGCGCCATCCTCAACGTGCACGTGGGCCAGGACGACTCGTGCGAGGATCCCTCGCGCACGATCGACGCGTTCGCGCGGCGCGCGGCGGTGCCCGGCCCGTGGGTCGGGCTGCTCACCGGCGCGGCGACCGAGCGCGCGGTCATCGTCACCGAGGCCACCGAAGGGTGCGCCGCGATGGCGGTGGCGACGGTCGGCCTCGGCAATCCGGTGGCGGCCGGCCTTTCGCCCATCGCCCGGGGCGAGGCCTCGACGATCAACATGATCGTGGTGGTGGACGCCGATCCGGAGCCGGCCGCTCTGGTCAACGCCGCGACGACCGCCACGGAGGTGAAGGGGCTGGCGCTCCGGGACGCGGGAATCCGCACCGCTGATGGCCTGCCCGCCAGCGGCACGTCCACCGACGCGGTGGCGATCGCGGCCACCGGCCGCGGGGGGCGCGCCCGGTACGGCGGGCCGGCGAGTCCGCTGGGCTGGGCGGTGGCACGCGCGGTGCGCGGGGCCCTTGACCGTGGCATCCGCGAGTGGCAGGAACGACATCCATGACCCCGGCGGCGCGGCTCGGCGGTCTGACCCTCTCGGTGCTCCTGCACGCGGGGGGGATCCTCGCGCTCCTGTCGTGGTCGGGATCGGAATGGGCGCATCCCCTGTTCGTGGACCTGCTGGAGCGGAGCGAGTCGGCGTCGGGACCGGCCGGCGCCGGCGAGCCGGCCGAGCCAGCACGCCGCGTCGCCGCGCCGCCGTCGGGCCGCGCGGCCCGCGACGACGGGGGCGCGCGCCGTCGTCCTCCCGCGCCGTTCCGGCCAGCCACGCCTCCACCGGAAGCGGTCGCACCCGCTCCGCCGCCGCCCGTGGCCGCCGCGGCCCCGCCGCCACCGGCGCCGGTGCTGGCCCCCGATCCTCCGCGCCCCGCGGCGGCGTCCGGCGAGTCCGCGCCGGTGCCAGCAGCATCGCGGGCGCCGTCCGCGCTGATCGCCGGATCGGAGTCGGCCGGCTCGTCGGGCGGCGCGCGGCAGACAGACGCAGCGGGAGGTGAAGCCGCGCCGGACGCCGCCGTCTCGGGCGGGTCACCGCTGGCCAGGACCGCGCCGGGCGGCGGCGGAGGCGCGGTGCCCGGTGAGTACGGTCCGTACCTCGCCCGGTTCCGGCAGCGCGTGCAGGAGGCGCTCGTCTATCCGCTCGCCGCGCGCCGGCAGGGGGCGCAGGGAACCGTCGAGCTCGACGTGTGGATCGAGGCCAGTGGCCGGATCCGGGACGTGCGGGTGGTGCGCTCGTCGACGAACCCGCTGCTCGACGAGGCCGCGCTGGAGACGATCCATCGCCTCGGGCTCGTGCCGTTCCCGGAGTCGTTGCCCCGACGGCCGCTGCTGATCCGCCTCCCGCTCGTGTTCGAGCTCCGGTGACGCTGCTGGTGCTCGCGGTGGCGCTGGATCTCCTCCTGGGAGATCCACCGAACCGTTGGCACCCGGTGGCGGGGATCGGCCGGCTCATCGGGCTCGGTCGCGCTCGCGCGCCAGCCGCGCCGGCAGATCTCATGCTCTACGGGACGCTCCTGATCCTGATCGTGGCCGGCGTCGCCGCGGGCCTGGCCCTGATCGCGCACGCCGTGCTCGGAGAGCTGCCGGGCGCGGCTGCGCCGCTCGCGCAGGCGTGGCTGCTGAAGTGCAGCTTCTCGCTCCGCGGCCTCACCGACGCCGTCGAGGTGGTCCGTGGGCACCTGGTCGTGGACGATCTCGACGGCGCGCGCCGGCAGGTCGCCTGGCATCTGGTGAGCCGTCCCACCGCCGATCTCGATCGCGGGGCGGTGGGCTCCGCCGCGGTGGAGTCGCTCGCGGAGAACCTCACGGACGGCTTCGTCGCGCCCGTGGCGTTCTTCGTCGCCGGGACGCTCCTCGGTGGATCCGCGGCCGGCCTGGCTTCGGCGTGGGCCTACCGCGCCGTCAACACCGCCGACGCGATGATCGGCTACCGCGACGCCGAGCTCGACTACCTGGGCCGCGCGACCGCCCGGATCGACGACGCGCTCAACTACGTGCCGGCGCGCCTGGCCGCGGGGGCCCTCGTGGCCGGCGCATGGCTGGCGCGCGAGTCCTGGGCGGGCGCGGCGGCGATGAGGCGGCGCGACGCCACGCGCACCGCGAGCCCCAATGCGGGCCAGACCATGGCCGCGATGGCCGGCGCGCTCGGCGTCACCCTCGCGAAAGCCGGGCACTATCGCCTGGGCGACGGTCCGCCGCCGGATGTGGAGGCCATCGATCGCGCCCTCCGGGTCGAGGCCTGGGCGGCCACTCTTTCGCTCGTCGGCGCGGCGCTCATCCTGGTGGTACGTCCGTGATCGCTCGTCGCCGCGCCGACGGCCGCGCCTTCGACGGCTACGAGATCCACATGGGCACACGACGCGCGAGGGCGCGCACCCGCTGCTCCAGATCGAGGGCCGCGCGGAAGGATGCGTCTCCGCCGACGGCCGCGCGTGGGGCACCGACCTGCACGGGCTGTTCGAGGAAGGTGCGCCCCGACGGTACGTGCTGGATTTCTTCGCTTCGTCGGGGGCCGGGGCGTATCATTCAACAATCTCCGCCGCCGCCGTGAAGAACATCACCGACCATCTCGCGGACGCATTGAGGCACGCGCTCGACGCCGCCGGGTTGCCCGCACCGACCGAGGTGCAGTGGGAGATCCCGCGCGACGCGCGGCACGGCGACTACGCCACCAACGCGGCCATGGCCCTCGCGCGCGAGGCGCGCCGGCCACCGCGGAAGATCGCCGAGGCGATCGTGGCGAACTTTCCCCGCACGCCTGCGGTCGATCGGCTCGAGATCGCGGGGCCTGGATTCCTCAACGTCTTCCTCTCCCCCCGCTGGTGCGCGGATGGCCTCCACGCGATCCTGGCCGCGGGCAAGTCCTACGGCACGAGCGCGGCGGGGCGCGGGACGCGCGTGCTCGTCGAGTTCGTCTCGGCCAACCCGACCGGCCCGCTCGTGATCGTCAACGCGCGCGCCGCCGCGGTGGGCGACGCGCTCGCGCGGATCTTCCGTGCCCAGGGCTACGCGGTCGAATCGCAGTACTACGTCAACGACGCGGGCAACCAGTTCCTGGCCCTCGCCCGGTCGGTGGACGTGCGGCTCCGCCAGGCGCTGGGCGATCCCGCCGAGCTGCCCGAGAACGCGTACCCCGGCGAGTACCTGATCGAGCTGGTGGCGGAGTGGCTCGCCGAAGACGAGGCGGCCCTGCGGGCGACCGCGGCCTTGCCCGAGCCGCAGCGCCTGGAGCGGCTGGGTCGCCGCGCGGTCGCCGCGATCGTGGAGACGCAGCGTCGGGTGCTGGAGGCCTACGGCACGCACTTCGACCAGTGGGCGCACGAGCAGCGCGACGTGCGCGACGCGGGCCGCCCCCGGGAGGCCATCGCGGCCCTCGCGGCGGCCGGCCACACCTACGAGCAGGACGGCGCGCTCTGGTTCCGCTCCACCGCGCTGGGCGACGACAAGGACCGGGTACTCCGGCGGTCGGACGGCGAGCTGACCTACTTCGGAGTGGACGTCGGCTTCCACCACTTCGAGAAGTTCGGACGCGCCGACCACGTGATCGACTTCATCGGCCCGGACCATCACGGCTACGTCGCCCGCTTGCGGGCCGCGATGCAGGCTCTCGGCCATCCCGCCTCCGCGTTCGACGTGCTCATCGTGCAGCTCGTGACCCTGCTGCGCGACGGCCAGCCGGTGCGCATGTCGAAGCGCCGCGGCGAGTTCGTCCTCATGGAGGAATTGCTGGAAGAGGTCGGCCGCGACGCCGCGCGCTTCACGTTCCTCACCCGGCGCCACGACAGCCCGCTCGAGTTCGACCTCGCGGTCGCCACGCGCCAGTCGTCCGACAATCCGGTGTTCTACGTCCAGTACGCGCACGCCCGCGTCGCCAGCCTCTTCAAGACCGCCGGCGATCAAGCGGTGGACGTGCCGCCGTGGGATCAGGTCGACTTCGCCACGCTGACGCTGCCGGAGGAGCAGGCGCTGATCAAGCGGCTCCTGCAGTACCCGGAGCTGGTGGCGGGCGCCGCGCGAGCCCGCGAGCCCCATCGCGTCGCCTACTATCTCTCGGAGCTGGCCGGCGTCTTTCACCCGTACTACAAGGCGCACCGGGTGATCACGCCCGATCGCGCCACCACGCTGGCCCGCCTCGGCCTCTGCGCCGCGGTGGGGCAGGTGATCCGCAACGGGCTCGACCTGCTCGGCGTCTCCGCGCCGGACAGCATGAGCCGCGCCGGCGAGCGCGACTGAGCCATGGCCACGTCCGTGCGGCGACGGGTGGGGAGCGGGCCCGGCACCGGCCAGTGGATGGTGCTGGGCGGCGGGGTCCTGGTGATGCTCGTGCTGACCTTCGCCCTGGGCCTGCTCGTCGGCCGTCAGTGGGCGCGTCCCGCGCCCCCCGTGTCCTTGCCGTCCGTCTCCGAGGCGGCCCGCAAGGCGGCGACGCCGCCCGCGCGCCGCGGGGGCCTCGCGGCCGAGACCATGGCCGACCGCGCGCCCGAGCCGACGGAGAAGCTGACGTTCTATCAGACGCTGACCGAGCCGCTGGCCGCGCAGGGGGCGTCGCCGCGGCCCGAGCCCAAGACGGTGGCCATCAAGCCGTCACCCACGCCTCCGGCGCCGCCCGCGCCGGCCTCCACCGCACCGGCGGCTGCCACGCCCGCGCCGTCGGTGGCCGCGCTGCCGCCGGTCCAGAGCAAGGCCGCGCCGGCCGCGCCCGCGCCCACGGCGGGCTCACCGTGGACGATCCAGGTCGCCGCATTCAAGAACCGTAAGCAGGCCGATGACATGCGGCAGCAGCTGGCCTCCTCCGGGCTCGAGGCCTACGTGGCGACCCTCGCGGAGGGACACGCCCGCTACCGGGTCCGGATCGGCACCTTCAAGTCGCGCGAGGAGGCCGCGGCGGCGGCCGAGCGGCTGCGCGGCTCGCGCTCGCTCAACGTGTTCGTCACGCTCAACTAGGCCTCAGCCCCGGTGGACCGGCGTCTGGGCCGCATCCTGATCTCGCGGGAGGAGATCGCCGCCCGCGTCGGCGATCTGGGCCGGTCGATCGGCCGTGACTATCAGGGACGCTCGCCGCTTCTGGTCGGCGTGCTCAAGGGCGCGATCGTTTTCACCGCCGACCTGCTCCGGGCCATCCCGCTGGCCGGCACCATGGACTTCATGGCGGTGTCCTCGTACGGCGCGGGCACGAAGTCCTCAGGGGTGGTGCGGCTGACCGCGGACCTGTCGATCTCGATCGAGGGCCGGGACGTGATCATCGTGGAAGACGTCATCGACTCGGGGCGGACCATCAGCTATCTGCGCCGCAACCTGGCGACCCGGCACCCGCGCAGCCTGGCCCTGTGCGTCCTGCTGGACAAGGTGTCCCGGCGCGATGTCGATGTCGACATCGACTACGTGGGCTTCGTGATCCCCGACGAGTTCGTGGTCGGCTACGGGCTCGACTACGACGGCTGGCACCGCAATTTGCCCGACCTGGCCGTGCTGGACCCGGTGCTCCCGCCGTCCTGATTGGCCGGCTGATTCTCATGTTGACGGCCGTTTGCGCCTGCGCACCGTATGGTATAGTTACTGCACCATGAATCCGTTCTACAAAAATCTCGCTCTGTGGATGGTGATCGGCCTCATCGTCATCCTCCTCTTCCAGCTCTTCCAGCAGAACCAGTCGCCCCGGGGCGAGATCGTCTTCTCCGACTTCCTGAAGAAGGTCGAGTCGGGCGAGGTCCGCGAGGTCACGCTCAAGGGCAACAACGTCTCCGGGCGTCTGAGCGACGGGTCGTCGTTCCGCACCTTCACCGCCGACTACCCCGACCTGGTGAAGTCGCTGAAGGACAAGGGCGTGAAGATCGACGTCAAGCCGCCCGACACCAACTCGTGGCTGGCGATCGTGCTGCAGTGGGTGCCGATGCTGCTGTTCATCGGCGTGTGGATCTTCTTCATGCGCCAGATGCAGGGCGGCGGCGCCAAGGCGCTGTCCTTCGGCAAGGCGCGCGCGCGGCTGATCTCCGAGAAGCAGAACAAGGTCACCTTCCAGGACGTGGCGGGCGTGGACGAGGCCAAGGAAGAGCTGCGCGAGATCATCGAGTTCCTCAAGGATCCGCCCAAGTTCCAGAAGCTCGGCGGCAAGATCCCGAAGGGGGTGCTGCTGGTCGGCCCTCCCGGCACCGGCAAGACCCTGCTGGCCAAGGCCATCGCGGGCGAGGCCAACGTGCCGTTCTTCTCGATCTCGGGCTCGGACTTCGTCGAGATGTTCGTCG
This sequence comes from Candidatus Methylomirabilota bacterium, assembly GCA_035315345.1. Taxonomy (NCBI): domain Bacteria; phylum Methylomirabilota (SeqCode); species Candidatus Methylomirabilota bacterium. The sequence goes on along the minus strand of DATFYA010000010.1, from coordinate 30,979 downwards.
GCGTGGGCGCCTCCCGGGTACGCGACCTGTTCGAGCAGGGCAAGAAGCACGCGCCCTGCATCATCTTCATGGACGAGATCGACGCGGTCGGCCGACACCGGGGCGCGGGCCTCGGCGGCGGCCACGACGAGCGCGAGCAGACCCTGAACCAGCTGCTGGTCGAGATGGACGGCTTCGAGACCAACGAGGGCGTCATCCTCATCGCGGCCACCAACCGGCCCGACGTGCTCGATCCCGCCCTGCTGCGGCCGGGGCGCTTCGACCGCCAGGTGGTGGTGGCGCGACCCGATGTCAAGGGCCGCGAGGAGATCCTGAAGGTGCACGCACGGCGGATCCCGCTCGCGCCCAAGGTCGACCTCAAGGTGCTGGCGCGGGGCACGCCCGGCTTCTCGGGCGCCGATCTCGCCAATCTGGTGAACGAGGCCGCGCTGCTGGCCGCGCGCCAGGACAAGAAGGTCGTCGAGATGCTCGACTTCGAGAACGCCAAGGACAAGGTCCTGATGGGCGTGGAGCGGCGCTCGATGATCATCTCGGAGACCGAGAAGAAGACGATCGCCTATCACGAGGCGGGCCACGCCCTCGTCGCGGACCTGTTGCCCGGCGCGGATCCGCTGCACAAGGTCACCATCATTCCGCGCGGCCGCGCGCTCGGCCTCACCCAGCAGCTGCCCGCCGACGACAAGTACAACTACTCGCGCGAGTACCTGGTGAACCGGATCACGATCCTGCTCGGCGGCCGCGCCGCCGAGGAGATCGTCTTCCAGCAGCAGACCACCGGCGCGGGCGACGATCTCGAGAAGGCCACCGACATGGCGCGCAAGATGGTGTGCGAGTGGGGCATGTCGGACAAGATGGGGCCGCTCACCTTCGGCAAGGGCGAGGAGCACATCTTCCTCGGTCGTGAGGTGGCGCGCCCGAAGGACTTCAGCGAGGAGACCGCGGTGCTGATCGATTCGGAGATCAAGCGCATCGTCGTCGAGTCCGCGGCGCGCGCGCGCCACATGATCGAGTCGAACCTCGAGAAGCTGCACGCCCTCGCCCGCGCCCTGCTGGAGCGCGAATCGCTCGACGGCGAGGAGATCGCCCGCATCCTCCGCGTGCCGCCGCTCCACGAGGCGCCCAGCCCCGCGTAGAGCCGCCCGCCGGCGGGTTGTCCGCGGCTGGGGGAGTGCGGGGGCCATGTCTGGGCCCCCGCATCAGAAAGAGAAGCGGGTCTCGCATTCACGTCAAATTCGGCGTGCCGCTTCGGCCGCTCGCGATGATAACGTGTCGATGGGGTACTCTCCCGTGAACCGCGCGACCGTGGCAGGGGTGTCGATAGGCGATGGCCTGGACGTGGCCGTCGTGGGTGCGCTCAACGTGAGCCCGGAGTCCTTCTACCCCGGCTCCGTGGCCCCCGACAGTGATCGGCTGCTGCGCACGGCCGGCGCCATGGCGCGCGCGGGGGCGGCCTGGCTCGACGTGGGGGCCATGTCCACCGCGCCCTACCTCGAGGCGTGGATCCCGGCCGAGCAGGAGGCGGATCGACTTCGCCAGGCGATTGGCCGGCTCACCGCGCGACTCGGCCTGCCCGTCTCGGCCGACACGAGCCGCTCGGTGCCGGCCCGGGCCGCCCTCGAGGCCGGCGCCCGCCTGATCAACGACGTCAGCGGCCTGCATCTCGATCCGGCCCTGGCCGGTCTGGCCGCGGAGGCGGGGGCGGGACTGGTATTGATGGCCTCGCCCGCCCACGGCGCGCCGATCGACCCGATGGCCGACCCCATCGCGATCGTGCGCGACTCGCTGGAGCGAAGCCTGGCGCTCGCGCGAGCCGCGGGCATCCCGGACGAGCGCATCCTGCTCGACCCGGGCATCGGCTTCTTCCGCGGCCCGTCCGTCGCCTGGCCCGACTGGGATTGCCGCGTGCTCGCGGACCTGCCGGCCCTGCATGCGCTGGGCCGCCCGCTCCACGTCGGCGTCTCGCGGAAGTCGTTCATCGGCGCCCTGGCCGGTGTCGACGACCCGACCGATCGCCTACCCGGGAGCCTCGCGGCCGCCGCCGCCGCGGTGCTCGGCGGCGCCCACGTCATCCGGGCCCACGACGTGGCCGAGACGGTGCAGGCGGTCCGCGTCGCCCAGGCGTTGCAGCGCGCGCGGGAGCGCGCGGCCGCCGGAGTCGCCTAGCCGTGTGGCCGGTGCTCCAGACCTTCCGTCTCCGCGACGCCATCGACATCGTGGTGGTGGCGATCGTCCTCTACCGCATCTTCGTCATGTTCAAGGAGACGCGCGCCATCCAGATGCTGCTCGGGCTGGCCGGTCTCATGGTCGCCTCGTACGTGGCGCGGCAGCTCGAGCTCTTCAGCACCAGCTGGTTGCTCGACAACTTCTGGTCGTTCTGGGTTCTGGCCCTCGTGGTGCTCTTCCAGCCCGAGCTGCGCCGCGCGCTGACCCGTCTCGGGGAGAGCCGTCTCTTCCAGGGCATGACCATGGGCGCCCGCGAGGAGCGCAGCCACCTGATCGACGACGTGATCAAGGCGGCCGACTCCCTGGCCAGCAAGCGCATCGGAGCCCTGATCGTGCTCGAGCGCACCACCGGTCTGCGCAACTACGCGGAGCTGGGCGTGCCGCTCGACGCGCTGGTGTCGGCCGATCTGCTGGTGAGCCTGTTCCTGCCGTACTCTCCGCTCCACGACGGCGCCGCCTTCATCCGCGGCGACCGGGTGGCCGCGGCCGGGTGTTTCCTGCCGCTCTCGCGCAACACCCAGCTCGGCCGGAACATGGGCACGCGCCATCGCGCCGGGCTGGGACTGGCCGAGGAGACCGACGCGGTGGTGCTGATCGTCTCCGAGGAGAGCGGACGGATCTCGCTGGCCGTCGACGGCCAGATGGAGTCGCCGCTCGACCAGGAGGCGCTGCGGCGCCGACTGGCCGAGCTGTTCTCCCTCGAGGAAGCGCCCCTGCCGCGGCGATCGGCGTGGTGGGAGCCGGCGCGGGAGTGGCTCCGCAAGTGAGCGCGCTCACCCGTCACTGGGAGCTGAAGCTCCTGGCCTTCGCGGTGTCCATGGTGCTCTGGGCGTTCGTCATGACCTCGGAGAAGTCCGAGCTGATCATCGCGGCGCCGCTCGAGCTGAGCGGGATCCCCGACGGACTCCAGGTGATGGGCGAGCGTCCCGACAGCGTCGACGTCCAGCTCCACGGCCTGCGGGGCACCCTCCTGCGCCTGGGACCGGACCGGGTCAAGGCGCGGGTGAACCTCACCGGGGCGAAGCCGGGCGAGGTGACGGTGAGCGTGCTCCCGGAGCAGATCATGGTCCCGCCCGGTGTCACCGTCCTGCGGGTCAGTCCGTCGCGCGTGCACCTCGTCCTCGGATCGGCCCGCTCGTGAGCCGCCTCTTCGGCACCGACGGGATCCGCGGTCTCGCCAACAAGCCCCCGCTCACCACCGAGCTGGCGTTCCGGCTCGGCCGCCAGCTGGTGGCGACGCTGCTCGAGCACCACGGCACCACCAAGACCCGACTGGTGGTCGGACGCGACACGCGGCTGTCCGGGCCCATGCTGGAGGGCGCCCTCGTGGCGGGCGCGCTGTCGGCGGGCGGAGACGTCTACGCGGTCGGCGTGCTGCCCACTCCCGCGATCGCCTATCTCACCCGGCGGCTGGAGGCGCACGGCGGCGTGGTGCTCTCGGCCTCGCACAACCCGTTCGAGGACAATGGCATCAAGATCTTCTCGTCCGAGGGCGCCAAGTTTCCCGACGCCTGGGAGGAGGAGATCGAGGCGCGCCTGGGCGGACGCGACATCGCCCCCTGGCCGACCGGCGTGCACATCGGTCGCCTGGTGCAGCACGAGGCGGCCGAAGCCGACTACATCGATCACGCGCGCGCCTGCTGTCCGCACGACCTGCGGGGGCTGCGGGTCGTGCTGGACTGCGCCCACGGCGCGACGTACCGGGTCGCCCCCGAGATCTTCCGCCGGCTCGGCGCGGACGTGCGGGTGATGAACGCCAGCCCCGACGGCCAGAACATCAACCTCGGCGCGGGCGCGCTGCATCCGGAGGCGCTACAGAAGGAGGTGCTGCGGTCGCGCGCCCACCTGGGCGTCGCCTTCGACGGCGACGGCGACCGGCTCATCTCGGTGGACGAGGAGGGGCAGATCCGCGACGGCGACTTCGCGCTGGCCATCTGCGGCCGGCACCTGGCCTCGCGTGGCCAGCTCAAGGGCGGCACCGTGGTCACCACCGTGATGGCCAATCTCGCGCTCGATCGCGCGCTCACCCAGCTGGGCGTCCGCATCGTCAAGGTGCAGGTGGGCGACCGCTACGTCCTCGAGGAGATGCTCCGCATCGGAGCCAACGTGGGCGGTGAGCAGTCGGGCCACCTGTTGTTCCTCGATCACGCCACCACCGGGGATGGCATCGTGTCCGCGCTCCAGCTCATCGGGGTCATGCAGGAGACGAAGTCGAGCCTCGGGGAGCTGTCGCGCTGCATGACCAAGTTCCCCCAGGTCCTGCTGAACGTGGCGGTGACGAGCAAGCCGCCGGTCGACCAGATCCCCGGCCTGGTGGACCGGGCCAAGGCCCTCGAGCAGGAGATGGCCGGCGCGGGCCGCGTCCTGCTGCGCTACTCCGGCACCGAGTCGCTGTTGCGGGTGATGATCGAGGGCGAGGACCAGGCCCGCATCGAGGGGATGGCCGGGGAGCTGGCCGCCATCGTCCGGCAGGCCATCGGCGCATGAGCCGGGTGCTGGGCATCGGCGTGGACCTCACGCAGATGCCGCGCATGCGTCGGGTGGTGGCGCGCTGGGACGAGCGCTTCCTGCAGCGCGTGTTCACCGAGCAGGAGATCGCCTATTGTCGCCGTCGCCGCGATCCCATCCCGCACCTGGCCGCCCGCTTCGCGGCCAAGGAAGCGACCCTCAAGGCCTTGGGCACCGGGCTCAGCATGGGCGTGAACTGGCGCGAGCTCGAGGTGCGCCGCGAGCGCGGCCAGGCCCCGACGATGGTGCTGAGCGGACGGTGTCGGGAGATCGCCGAGTCGAAGGGAGGTCGGCGCGTCCTGCTCTCGCTCACCCACGACGGCGAGTACGCGATGGCGCAGGCGATGCTGATCGCCGACACCGCCGATGACGAGGCGAGGCCTCGCTAGCCTGGGGATCGGCCTCGCCCTCCTCTCGTCGGGTTGTGCGGGGGTGATCACGGGCAAGGAGCCGGCCGAGACCACGGAGGTCCCGCCCGCGAGGACCGCGAACGGCGAGGTCCACGCCGAGAAGGGCCGGGCCGGCCTGGTGATCGCCGCGCCGCACGGCACCTCGGACGCCGCCACCGACGTCATCGGCCGCGACCTCGCCAGGCAGAGCGGGTTCGGGCTGGTGGTCGCCACCGGCTATTCACAGCTCGATGCCGAGGGCCGCCGCTACAACGTCAACCGTCCCACCGAGGGCGTGCCGGGCGCCGCCGCCCGGCTCGAGGTCCCGACCGCCCCGGCCCGCCGCGTCTACGAGACCTATCGCCGCGGGGTGACCGAGGCCGCGCAGGGCCCGCTGCGGCTCTACGTGGAGGTGCACGGCAACGCCCGCGCGGAGAGCGCGGGGCGCCTGGAGATCGCCACCGTCGGGGTGAGCCGCGACGACGCCTGGCGGCTCAAGACCCTGCTCGAGCTGATCCGCGACGCGCGCCTGCCCGCGGACGGCGACGTTCCGCGGCTCGACGTGTGGATGGAGCCGATCGATTCGCTGTGGTACACCGCGTCGGCGGCCAAGCAGTCCGGGCTCCTGGGGCGGACGACGTTGGCGATGCACATCGAGATGCCGCGCGCCGCGCGGACGACCTACCGCGAGGTCTACACCACCGTGCTCGCCGACTTCCTCATCCAGTCCGCGGCCCTGCTGCTGCCCGCCGGTCGCTAGCCGGCCGGGCTCAGGCTCGGCGCCCGCCGCCGGTAGGTCGACGGCGTCGTGCCCGTCCACCGCTTGAAGGCGCGGTTGAACGCGCTCACCTCGGAGTAGCCCAGCAGGTAGGCGATCTCGGCCGGCGTGTGCGCCGGATCCGCGAGGTAGTCGAGCGAGAAGCGCCGGCGGGTGTCGTCCACGAGCCCCTTGAAGTCCACGCCGTGCTCCTTCAGGCGCCGCTGCAGCGTGCGGGTGCTCATCGTGACCCTCCGAGCCACGTCGTCGAGCTTCGGATCTCCCTCGCGGATCGAATCGCCGATGACCTGGCGGATCGACGAGAGCGTGCGGTCCTCGCGCGGCATCTCCTTGACCACGCGGTCGAGGTAACGGCGGAGGATCGGGTAGAGCCGCTCGTCGGCGGCCGGCACCTGCCGGTCGATGAACGCCCGGTCGATGACCAGGGTGTTGGTCTCGCTCCCGAAGAAGAGCGGCGCGCCGAAGATGCGCACGTGCTCGGCGGTGTACGCGGGCGCCCGATGGGCGAACTGCACCTCGCGCGGGCACCAGCGGCTTCCCGCCATGAGGCGCAGGGTGTTCAGCGCCACCACCACGCTGTACTCGCTCTGCTGGCGCACCTCGTCGGCCACTGCCCCCAGGAGCGACTGGCGAAGATACCCGCTGGTGTCGTCGTAGGTGAAGGTCACCCGCGCGCCCTCGTTGTGAACCTTCAGGTAGCGCACCGCGTTGTCGAACGCGACCGCCATCGTCGGCGAATTCAGCACCACGTAGATCAGCGGGCCGATGCTCTTGGGCTGGAACTGCTCGCCGAAGTGCAGGCCAAAGGCGTCGTCGCCCGTCCGCCGGGCCGCTTCCTGGAGGAGACGGGAGAAGTCGGCGCAGGGAAGGAATCCCTCCGGGTCGCACACGGTCGACCGGTCCAGCCCGACCGCGTGGAGGATCTGGTCCGGATCCCCCCGTGCCCGGCTGATTGCCTCGATCAGTCCGGTCGCTGCGTTGAGCGAGATCATCGGCGTGCGCACGGCCCGGGCTCCTCCTCGACTCGTGTCGTGGGCGATCGCGGAGTATCGGCCACCCCGGCCAAGAGTGACGCGTGCCCGCCATCGCGCCAATGGGACCAAGGTCCTACGCCCCCTGGCCCGATCGCCGCCCCGAAGTTGCGTCGACGCGGCTTCCGGGCTACGGTTTGGCGTGTTCGCTCCGGTCCCGTGTCCGATCCGCCGCCGGCCGGCCCGCTGACGCCGTGCTGCCCGTCTTCACCGCCGCCGAGATGCGCGCGCTGGACGCGCGGGCCATTCGCGACCTGGGCATCCCGGGGCCGCGGCTCATGGAGGCCGCCGGCTCCGGCGCCGCCGACCTCATCGCGAGATGGCACGCGCCGATCCGCGGGAAGTCCATCGTCGCGGTGTGCGGCAAGGGCAACAACGGCGGCGACGGCTTCGTGGTGGCGCGGAGGCTCCAGACGCGGGGCGCGAAGGTTCGCGTGCTCCTGGTGGGCCGGCGCGCCGACGTGCGCGGCGACGCGGCCGCCGCGCTCGCACGATGGCGCGGCCGCACCGAGCAGATCGCGACCGAGGCCGATGTCGAGGCCCTCGCGCGCGCCCTCGATGGCGCCGTGGTCGTGGTGGACGCGCTGCTGGGCACCGGCGGCACCGGGCCGGCGCGCGGCCCCGTGGCCGCGGCCATCGAGGCCATCGATCGGGCGGGGCAGGCGGGCGCCCCGATCATTTCGCTCGATCTGCCCTCGGGCCTCGGGGGAGACGACGGGGCCGTGTCCGGCGCGACGGTGAGGGCGACCCGCACCGTCACCTTCGCGGGCCTGAAGCGGAGCCTGCTGCTGTACCCCGCCGCCGCGTACGCCGGCCCCGTCGAGATCGTGGACATCGGCGTGCCGGCCGACGACGTGCGGCGCGGGATCACCACGTGGCGCCTCGAGGCCGCCGACGCGCGCCCGCTCTTCCCGCCGCGGCCGGCCGACGCGCACAAGGGCCGCTTCGGCCGACTCCTCGTGGTGGCCGGCTCGCTCGGCAAGACGGGCGCCGCGGTGCTCGCCGGCCGCGCAGCGCTGCGCGCCGGCGTCGGCCTGTGCACCATCGCGGCGCCCGGCTCGCAGCAGCCGATCATCGCGACGCAAGCGCCCGAGTACATGACCGAGGCGCTCCCCGAGACGCCGGCGCGGAGCCTCGCTCACGCGGCGCGCGATCGCCTGCTCGAGCTGGCGCGGGGCATGGACGCCGTCGCCCTCGGGCCCGGGCTCTCGCTCGATCCCGAGACGCAGGAGCTGGCCCGCACGCTGATCCGCGAGCTGGATCGCCCCATGGTGGTGGACGCCGACGCGCTGAGCGCGCTGGCCGGCCACCTGGATCTGCTCCGGCACGCGGCCGGCCCGCGGGCGCTCACGCCGCATCCCGGCGAGATGGCGCGCATGCTGGGGGTCGGCATCGACCGGGTGCAGGCCGATCGGATCGAGGTCGCGCGCATCTTCGCGCGCGAGCATCGGGTCGCGCTCGCGCTGAAGGGGGCCGACACCGTGATCGCCGGGCCGGACGGCCACGTGGCCATCAATCCCACCGGCAACCCGGGCATGGCCAAGGGCGGCTCGGGTGACGTGCTCACCGGGATCGTGGGCGCGCTGCTGGCGCGCGACGTCGACGCGGTGGCGGCGCTGCGGGGCGGCTGCTATCTCCACGGGCTGGCCGGTGACGTGGCCGCGCGCGATCGCGGCGAGTACGCGATGATCGCGAGCGACCTGATCGAGAGCCTGCCCGCAGCCCTCCGCGCGCTCACGGGGGCGCGATGAGCCAGACCCTCGTCTCGCGCAGCCCCGAGGAGACCCAGGCCATCGGCGAGCGGCTGGGCGCGCGTCTCGTGGCCGGCTCGGTGGTGGCGTGCACCGGCGAGCTGGGGGCGGGGAAGACGTGCTTCCTGCAGGGTCTCGCGCGCGGGCTCGGCGTCACCGGCGCCGTGACGAGCCCGACGTTCGTGCTGGTCAACCACTATCGCGGCCGCCTGCCCGTGTACCATCTCGATGCCTATCGCACCGGCAGCCTGACCGAGCTGGTCGACCTGGGGCTCGAGGAGATGCTGCACGGCGACGGGGTGACCGTGATCGAGTGGGCCGACAAGCTGCTCCCGCTGCTCCCCGCGCGCACCATCCACGTGCACCTGAGCGGCCTCGGGGACGAGCCGCGCGAGATCCGTATCGAGGAGCCCGTATCGGATCCGACGCGTTGACCGCGTCCGCGCGCGCGTGCTACCCGAGGCGCATGACATCGTCGGCGGGCGGGATCGGGCAGTGGCCGGCCGAGGATCGACCTCGCGAGCGGCTCTACCACAAGGGCGCCGAATCGCTGGCCGACGCGGAGCTGCTGGCCATCCAGCTGGGCAGCGGGCTGGCCGGGCGAAGCGCCATGGACATGGCCCGCGACCTGCTGACGCGCTACGGATCGCTGTCCGGGCTCGCCGGCCGCGGCGTCGCGGAGCTCGGCGCCATCCGCGGGGTGGGGCCGGTGAAGGCGGTGCGTCTGGCCGCGCTCTTCGAGATCACGCGCCGGCTGCGGTCGCGCAACGGACACGGACGCGTCGTGCTGGGCAGCCCGGAGCAGGTCTTCGCGCGCTACGGACCGCTGATGGAGGACCTCAAGAAGGAGGTGTTCCGCGTCGCCCTGCTCGACGCCCAGAACGGCCTGCTGCGCGATGTGGTCATCTCCGAGGGCACGCTCTCGGCCAGCCTGGTGCACCCGCGGGAGGTCTTCAAGCCGGCCATCCTGGAATCGGCCGCCTCCCTCATCCTGCTGCACAACCACCCGAGCGGCGATCCGACCCCGAGCCGGGAGGACCTGCGGCTGACCCGGCAGCTCGTCGACTGCTCCGAGCTGCTCGACCTGCGCATCCACGACCACGTCATCATCGGACGGGAGCGCTTCATCAGCCTCGCCCAGCGCGGCGCGCTCTCCCGCGGGGGCGAGACGTGAGGCGCTAGCCTTCGCCAGCTTCCTCCCGGTCGGAGGGCGTGGTCGGCCAGGATCAGCGGTCTATCGTGGTCCCGCGGCGAGGGCGTCGAGGATCCGGCGCACGAGCAGCGGGCCTCGCGTGATGAATCCGGTGAAGATGCCGCACGCGGTGGCTCCGGCCTCGAGCGCGGCGCGGGCCTTCTCGGGGCTGTCGATCCCGCCGGTAGCGATCAGCTCCAGGCGCGCGCCGAAGCGCTCGCGCACCCGGCGCACGTTCTCCCGCGTCACCTCGAACAGCGCCGGCCCCGAGAGTCCGCCCGTTCGCTGGGAGAGGCGCGGCTCCTCGACGCGGCGGGTGTTGCCGTAGTTCACGATCGTGATGCCGGCATCCAGCGCGGCCGGGATCGTGATCGTCTCGTTGGTCTCCCGGAAGTCGGGCGAGATCTTCACGATCAGCGGCTTCACGGTGGCGGCCCGCACGGCCCGGAAGACCTCCTTCAGCTCGTGAGGCCGGGTGGACCAGCCGTAGACCAGCTTCGTGTTGGGCGAGGAGATGTTCAGCTCCACGAGGTCGCCGAACTCCTGCAGCCCCTCCACCACGCGCACGTAGTCCTCCGCGGATTCCCCCGCCGCGGCCACGATCAGCGGCACCCGGTGCGACAGCCCGGCCAGTGCCGCGCGATACGCCTCGAGCCCGGGATTCTTGAACCCGTTGCAATTGATCAGTCCGGGCCCTTCCGCGGTCTGGATGCGCACGAGGTTGGGCTCGGGATGGCCGGGACGCGGGCCCGGCGTGATGCTCTTGGCGGTGACCGCCCCCCAGCCGAGCCCCATGGCGCGACGGAGGATCGCCACGTCGTAGTACATCGACGACAGGATGAGCGGGTTCGGCAGCCGCACTCCGCCCAGGGTGATGGCCAGGCGCGGATCGTCGTTGCGGAAGAGACCCAGATGATCCAGCGGCAGATGGCGCAGGCCCCACTGGCCGATCGCGATCGAGAGACGCTCGGGCAGCCGCGCCAGCACGGAGCGGTAGAGCGCACGATACAGGCCATCGAGGGCGCCGACCATGTCGTGACTGCGCGCCATGATATCCTACGAAGCATGCCGCAGGACAGCACGCGTCGATTGCTGAGAGAGTTCGGCGTCGCGGTCACCACCTTCGAGGATGCGGTCGAGGGCGGTCACCTCGAGACGGCGCGCAAGGCGGAAGAGACGCTGCGCGAGAACCTGAAGGAGCTGATCGGGCTCGTCGAGCGCCTTTCCGAGCAGGCCGCCAAGCTCTGACGTCCGCGCCCCGCCGGGTCGTCTCGCTCATCCCGAGCATCACCGAGATCCTGTTCGCGATCGGAGCGGGGGACCGGGTCGTCGGCTGCACCATCTACTGCACCGAGCCGCCCGAGGGGGTGGCCACCAAGACCCGGGTCGGAGGCGAGAAGAACCCGCGCCTCGACGTGATCCGTGATCTCGGCGCCGACCTCGTCATCGCCAACGTGGAGGAGAACGTCCGCGAGCACGTCGAGACCCTGCGCGCGTGGGGCATCCCGGTTCACGTGACCTACCCGCGCACGGTGGCGGACGGCATCCGCCTGATCGGCGAGCTGGGCGCGCTGCTGGAGGCGGGGCCGCGGGCCCACGAGATGGAAGCGGCGCTCCGGGCGCGCTACGACGAGGTGCGCGCCGCCGCGGCTGGGCGCCGGTGCCGGCGCGTCTTCTGCCCGATCTGGCGTCGGCCCTACATGACGATCAACCGCGACACCTACATCCACGACATGCTGGCGGTGGTGGGCGGCCAGAACGTCTTCGCGGAGGCGGAGACGCGCTATCCCGAGGTCACGCTGGACGCGGTGGCGGCCGCGGGGGCCGAGGTCATCCTGCTGCCCGACGAGCCCTATCGCTTCCGACGGGTGCACCAGGCCGACTTCGCGCCGTATCCCGACCTGCCCGCGGTGCGGGACGGCCGGATCCACCTCGTGGACGGCAAGCTGCTGTCCTGGTACGGCCCGCGGATCGCGGAGGCGCTACGGGTGCTGCCGCCGCTGTTCGCCTAGCGCGCCGGCTCTCTAGCGGCGCTTGCGGGACTTCTTGGCGGGCTTCGCCCGCGCCGGCCTGCGGGCCGGTGCGCTGCCGCCGCCGACCTCGAGGATCATCTCGATCTCCACCGGAATGCCCGCGGGCAGCGAGCCCATGCCGACCGCCGAGCGGGCGTGCCGGCCGTTCTCCCCGAAGACCTCCACCATCAGGTCGGAGAAGCCGTTGATGACCTTGGGCTGCTCCCCGAAGCTCTCGACCGCGTTCACCATGCCCAGCACCTTGACCACGCGCTTCACCCGGTCGAGGCTGCCCAGGATCGAGCGGGCCGAGCCCAGGAGGTTCAAGCCCACGTCGCGCGCGACCTTGTAGGCGTCCTCCGTGGACAGGTCGCGCCCCACCTTGCCGCGGGCGCTCGGGTTGCCCTCGATGCGGATCGGCCCGTGACCGGACAGGAAGAGCAGATTGCCGACGCGCACGCCCGGCACGTAATTGCCCATCGGCTTGGGCGGGCTGGGGAGGGTGATGCCGAGCTCCTTGATCCTGGCTTCTGCGCCCATGGGCGTCTCCTCGTTGGAAGGGGCGGCTAGGCGGCGGATGGCGTGGTGCCGATGAAGAAGAAGGCGGGGCCGTCGTCGTCGGTGCGCCAGACGATGGCCTCCACCTCGACCGGCGGCCCGTCCGGTGGCTCGAGCCGCAGGAGTGCCGGCTGGCCGACCTCCAGCCGGCCGAACGGCAGGGGATGCTGCAGGCATACCTTGGCACCGAGGGCGCTCAGGTTGAGGGTCTGCAGACGCAGGAGCCGATCCCCGGTCCGCACGGTCACCGGCCAGGACGTCACCACGCGCGTGTGCCGGCGATGCTCCGGCGGGCGCGGGCCGGCGATCCGATGAGGGTCGTGCACGAGCGGAGTGTCCCATCCCGGGGCCGCAATTCACAAGGGTTTTGTGCGGACGTGCGCCGTGTCAGAATGCAGACGGCCCGCGCCCATCATGAGCCCACCCGCGATTCCGTCCGCCGCCGCCACGCTCGTGCTGCTGCGCGATCGCGCGGCGGGGCCCGCGGAGATCCTGCTGGTGCAGCGCCACGGGCGCAGCAAGTTCGCGGCGGGCGACTACGTCTTCGCGGGTGGGAAGGTGGAGGCCGACGACATTCCCGACGACGTCGAGCGCTTCTGCCGCGGGCTCACCGCCGCCGAGGCCAGCGCGCGGCTCGGGGGCGACCTGACGCCCCGCCAGGCCCTGGGCTACTGGGTGGGCGCGATTCGCGAAGCCTTCGAGGAGGTGGGGATCCTGCTGGCCTACGACGCCGCCGGCGGGTTCGTGCGGCCAAGCCCGGACAACCACGAGCGGTTCGCGGCGTATCGCCGCGCGTGCCAGTCGTCGAACCCGGCATTCTTCACGATGCTGCGGGCCGAAGGGCTCACGCTCGCCACCGACCGGCTCATGTACTTCGCCCACTGGATCACGCCGGAGGAGCAGCCGCTTCGCTTCGACACGCGCTTCTTCGCGACCGAGGCGCCCCCCGACCAGGCCCCCGAGGTGGACGGCCACGAGATCGTGGCCTCCCGGTGGCTCACCGCCGCGGAGGCCTTCGAGGCCCTCGGACGGAAGGAGATCACGCTGCGCCTGCCCACCATCAAGAACCTGGAGCTGCTGCAGCGGGCGGGCGCGCGCACTGCCGACGTCCTCGACGGCCTGCGCGGCCTCGCCGTGCCCACCATCCGTCCGCGCGTGCTGCAGGTGGACGGCAAGCCGCTGGCGCTGCTACCCGGCGACCCCCGCTGGTACTAGGCGGTCCAGGCTCGCGCCAGCGCGTCGGAGACGCGCCGGAGCGACAGCCGACAGTCGCCGAGGCGATTGGACTGAAACCAGTCCAGTATGCGGCGCGTGCTATACTGCCGGCGCAGTTGACGTGATCGAGGAGGGCGATCGAGTGAGCGGCGAGCAGATCGCGGTCCGGCTCCCGACGGACGACGTCGAGCCCCAGAAGGCCTGGACGCGCGACCGCATCTCGCCCGATCGCTGGCTGATCCCGGTGCCCCCGGCGTGCGTGGCCGAGCTGGACCAGGTGGTGGCGACGCTGCGCGTCTCGCCCCGGCCGCTGGAGCGCCTCACGCCGGTCGACTTCTCCCTCCGCGCGTGCTCGGCCCTCATGTCCCGGGTGCGGACGAAGCTGCAGACCGAGACCGGCCTCGCGGTGGTGGACCGCTTTCCGGTGGAGCGCTATGCCGCCGAGGACAACCGCGCCATCGGGTGGCTGCTCGCGGCCATGCTCGGGCAGGTCGTCGCCCAGAAGGCCACCGGCGCGCGCATGTACGACGTGCGCGACACCGGGCAGGCGCTCGGCTACGGCGTGCGCCGCTCCGTCACCAACCTGGGTCAGCCCTTCCACACCGACGGCGGGTGGCTCTGGAAGGCGCCCGCGTTCGTGGGGCTGTTCTGTCTGGAGTCGGCGCTCGAAGGCGGGTTGAGCCGCTTCGCGAGCCTGGTCACCGCACACAACGTCCTGCGGCGGACGCGCCCGGATCTCCTCGCCCGCCTGTACCGGCCGTTTCCGTGGGACCGCCAGGGCGAGCACGCCCCCGACGCCCCGCGTGTGAGCTGGCAGCCGGTGTTCGAGTACGGCGGTACGCTGTCCGCGCGCTACTACGAGGACTACATCGTCAACGGCTATCGGCTGGCCGGCCACCCGCTTGACGACGAGGGCCGGGCCGCCCTCTCCGCCCTCCGCGAGATCGTCGACGACCCGGCCAGCTGGGTCGAGTTCCGGATCGAGAAGGGACAGCTCCAGTACCTCCACAACCGCCAGTTCGCCCACAGCCGCACCGCGTTCAAGGACACCCCCGTGCCGGGGCAGGGCGGGGGCCGTCACATGCTCCGTCTCTGGAATCGCGACGAGGGCACCTGGCATCTCGAAGGTCGCCCGACCGCCTGATCCCGCCCGCTCGTTGACCCTCGCGCTCGCGGTCCACTCCGGGCTCGTGCGGCTCCTGGCGTACCGGGTGCGGGGCATGGCCGGCCTCGGGTCGGGCCTCATTGCGGTGCCCCCAGGACCGGCCTTTCGCCGCGCGGCTTCCAGATCGTCATCCGCGTGCTCCTGTTGGTCTCGGGCGTGGCGCTGCTTCTGAAGTGACGGGCGCCCTCACTCGCGGGCCATGCGCGCGCGTCCGAGCAGGGGCAGGGCGAGCGCGGCGGCCAGCACGCCCTGCGCCAGGGCGGCCAACGCCATGCCGCGATAGCCGCCGCCCCCGATGGCCGCGGCGCCGACCGTGGAGCCGATCACGAGCCCGCTCTGGTTCGTCAGCGCGATGAGGCCGAACATCGCCCCGCGCTGACGCGGGGCCAGGTCGGAGCCGTAGGCGAGGAACGCGGGCCGGCTCGCCGCGTTGCACAGGGTGAGCAGCACCGCCAGCGTCACCACCGGCGCGAAGGGAAAGCCCGCGCCGAACAGGGCCAGGCCGAGGCCGGCGCTGATGATCTGGGCGACCACGAAGATCACCGGCTGGGGGAAGCGGTCACCCAGCCGGCCGCCCAGCATGTTGCCGCCGATCGCGCCGAGCGCGACCAGGATCAGCACCGGCGCCACCGCGACCGCGCTCAGGTGGAAGCTCAGCATCACGAACGCGGGCAGGTAGATCGCGATCATCCCGAAGAGCGAGCGCTCGGCCAGGTTGGCGCCCAGCAGGTTCAGCAGCCGCGGCACGTCCCACACGGCGCGGTAGGTGGCGAGCACGCTGGTGCCCGAGGCCATCGGCGGGATGCGGGGGAACCAGCGCCCGATGGAGCCGGCGAGCAGCAGCATGACCACGCCGATGGTGACGAAGGCCCAGCGCCAGCCCAGGGCGCCGCCGATCGCGCTCATCAGCGGTACGCCGCCGATCGCCGCGAAGCTGAAGCCCATGTTGAACCAGCCCATGGCGCGGGCGCGCCGCTCGCTCGGGAAGAGGTCGCCGACCGAGGCCATCAGGCTGGTCGGGGCCAGCGAGCCGAGCAGACCGGCCGCGAAGCGCGTGGCCGCGAGCGCGGCGAAGCCGGGCGCGAGCGCGGCCGCGAAGCTCAGCACGGCCACGCCGGCGAATGCGATCACGATCATCGGCTTGCGTCCCAGGCGATCGGACAGGAGCCCGGAGAACGGCGAGAACAAGGCCTGGGGCACCCCCGCCGCCGCGGCCAGCAAGCCGGCCTGGCCGAGCGAGATCCCGAGGTCGCGCGAGATGTCCACGAGCAGCGGCCCGATCATGGTCACCGACGTCACGATGCCGGTCACCCCCGCCGTGATCAGCACGATGGGGTCAGGTCTTGCATTCATACATTTCCGGCGGGCACGTTCGGTCCGACGATCCAGCCCTCGACCTCCCGGCAGCAGCGCTCCTCGTCGTCGGTGAGCCCGGGCGGACGGGCCAGCGATCGCAGCAGGGCGCGAGGCCGGTCCAGCGCCCAGTCGCGCGCGGCCGCCACCTGGCACGCGTCCTTGATCGGGTACGGCTGGTCGCGGCAGTCCACCAGGCTCGGCCACATCTCGGCGAGCACGATGGTGTCGGCGCCGATCGCCTCGTCCCATCGCGTCTCGAACGGCCAGAGCCGCGCGCGTGGCGCCAGCGCGGAATCGGTGAGCAGCCGGTGCACCGCGGGCAGCCCCACCAGGGCCTGCGAGCCGACCGAGGCGCGCGTGAAGAGCTTCCACGGGCTCTGGATGCGACGGGCCGCGAGCCGGCGCTCCACGAGGCGCCCGTCGCTCACCGCGGCGGGAAAGGGGCGCGGGCGCGTCGGGCTCAGGTGGCGGAAGCGCCGGCCCGGCGGATGCCCCCAGAAGGGCCCGCGAAATCCGCCGCCGCACGCGGCCTGGATCTCGCGGTTCAGCGCGCCCGCGACGGCAAACCGGTTGTTGGCGCCGTCGGGCGCGTCGGTGATCAGGGCGGCCAGTCGCGCGCAGAGGGCGCGGGCGGCGGGAAGCCGGGCGTCGGCCGGATAGCCGAACACGAAGTCGAAGCCCACCAGGGCCGCGGCGGGCTCGGCGGCGAGCAGGTCGCGGATGAACGCGAGCGCCTCGAGCCGCGTGCGGAAATAGCGCGGCGGAGGCCGTCGGCCCGCGCGGGATCCCCCGCGGGGGCCGGGCGATCCCCACGCGACCCAGCAGCGGTCGCGCGTCGGCCGCGGCGGGCCCGGCGTGGCGGCCGCGGACCAGTCCGCGACGATGACCAGCGAGAAGCGGAGGTCGGTCAGGGGACGAGGACGATCTTGCCGAACTGCCGTCCCTCCGCGAGGCGGCGCTGCGCCTCCACCCCGTCGCGGAGCGGCATCACCGTGTCCACGACGGGGGCGAGCCGTCCGCCGAAGAGCTGGCCCATCACGGTGTGGAACTCGGCGTCGTTCGACATGGTGGACCCGATGATCGAGAGCTGCTTCCAGAACACGAGCCGGATGTCGGTCTCCGCGACGGGCCCCGACGTGGCCCCGCAGGTGACGATGCGCCCGCCCTTGGCCACCGTGCGGATCGCGCCCTTCCAGGTCGCCGCGCCCACGTTCTCCAGCACCACGTCGACGCCACGCCGGCCCGTCTTCTCCCCGATCACCCGCACCCAGTCGTCCGTCGCGTAGTTGATGCACTCGTCGGCGCCGAGGGCCCGCGCGCGCTCGAGCTTGTCGTCGCTCGACGAGGTGACCCACACCCGCGCCCCGCAGAGCTTGCCGATCTGCACCGCGGCCGACGAGACGCCGCCGCCCACGCCCAGGATCAGCAGGTCCTCCCCCGCGCGCAGGCGGGCCTGGGTGACGAGCATGCGCCAGGCCGTCATGTTGACCAGGATGAAGGCGGCCGCGTGCTCGCAGGAGACGTGCTGGGGCAGCGTCACCACGTGCCGGCCCTCGACCTTCACGTACTCGGCCAGCCCGCCGTGGGTGTGCTCGCCGAGAATGCCGTACTTCACGCACAGGCTGTGCTCGCCCTTGCGGCAGAACTCGCACCGGCCGCACGAGAGGTTCGGATTCACCGCGACGCGGTCGCCCGCGCGGACGTCGGTCACCGCCGCGCCCACCTCGACGACCTCGCCCGCGATGTCGCAGCCGGTCCAGAACGGCATGGGCAGGGTGAGCCCCGGCAATCCCTCGCGCACGAAGAGATCGAGGTGGTTCAGCGCGGCCGCGCGCACGCGCACCAGGACGTCGCCGTCGCCGATCTTCGGGTCGGCGACGTCCTGGTAGCCGAGCGTGTCGAGCCCGCCGTGCTGGTGGAAGGCGAGCGCCTTCACCGGCGCGCCCGGATCACGAGGCTCCGAGACCGGTCCTGGTCGCGTTCACCAGCACCGCCATGTTTCCGTACGGGTGCTTGTTGTCGAGCATGAGCTGGTGGCACTCGGGCAGCTCGTCGAACCCGTACGTCTGCGAGAGACACGGGTCGACCTTCCCGGCCTCGACCAGCCGGGTCACCGCCAGCGCCTGCTCGTCGTTGGAGAGATGGCTGCCCTGGAAGCGCTTCTGCCGCATCCAGTGGTAGCGCAGATCGAGCGTGACGTTGTAGCCGGTGGTGCCCGCGCAGATGACGATCATGCCGCCGGTGCCGCACACGAACTCCGAGGTGGGCAGTGTGGCCTCGCCCGGGTGCTCGAAGACGATCTTCGGATTGGTGCGCTCACCGAGCGCGTCCCAGACCGCCTTGCCGAAGGCTCGCGCGCCCTTGGCCCAGGTGCCGTAGGCCTTCGCGTCCCGGGTGTCCGGCATCGGCCCCCAGTGATCGAACTGCGACCGGTTGATCACGCCGACCGCGCCGTGCTCCAGGCAGAACTTCTTCTTGGCGTCGTCGGACACCACCGCGATGGGCCGGCCGCCCTGCGCCCGCACGATCTCGAGCGCGAGGCTGCCGAGCCCGCCGGTGGCGCCCCACACCAGCACCACGTCGCCCGGCTCGACGGTGTGCGGAGCCCAGCCCATCAGCATCCGGTAGGCGGTGGAGCCGCAGAGGAGGAAGCAGCCCGCGGCCTCCCAGGTGAGGCGCTTCGGCTTGGCGATGCACTGGTGCGCCTGCGCGCGCGCGAACTGGCAGTAGCTGCCGTAGTTGGTCTGGTAGCCCCAGATGCGGGTGGACTCGGCGAGCATGGGGTCCTTGCCCGAGCGCACCCAGGGATCGTCAGGGCGCCACCAGCCGCTGTGCACGATCACCTCGTCGCCGACCTTCACGTTCTTGACGTCGGTCCCGACGGCCCACACGATGCCGGAGCAGTCGCTGCCCCCGGCGTGAAAGTCCTCGGGCTCGCCCAGCTTCTGCCGCTCCGCGATGACGTCGAGCGGCTGGCCGAGCGCGGCCCACACGTTGTTGTAGTTGATGCCCGACGCCATGACGTAGACCAGCACCTCGTCGGGGCCGATCGTGGGCGTGGGGAGCACCTCGCGCTTCCAGGCGTCGCGGGGCTGGCCGAAGCGGCTCTGTCGCACCGCGAAGGCGTGCATGCGCTTCGGCACGTCGCCGAGCGGGGGCCGGTCGCCCAGGTCGTAGAGATCAGCCATGACGTCCTCCGGGTTGTTGCTTGCTCGGCTACTTGCCCTTGAAGTCGGCGCGCGTGCGGGCCGCCGCGGCCGCGAGGCCGGCCTTGCGATCCTCGGACAGGAGTGGACCCGCGGCCTGCGCGGTCTCCCAGTCGAGCCAGGCGCGCATGTCGCCGTAGTAGGTGCCGTCGATGGCGCGCTTCGCGGCCTGCACGGCCAGCGGCGCGTTGGCCGCGATCTCCGCGGCCAGCTCGCCCACGCGGGCCTGCAGCTCGCCGGCCGGGTACACGTGCTGCACGAGCCCGATGCGCAGCGCCTCGGCGGCGTCGAAGCGGCGCGCCGAGTAGATCAGCTCCTTGGCCTTCCCGACGCCGACGGTGCGGGGCAGCCGCTGGGTGCCGCCCATGTCCGGCACGAGGCCCAGCTGCACCTCCGGGATCGAGAAGAGCGTGCCCTCGGCGGCCAGCCGCACGTCGCAGCAGAGGGCCAGCTCGAGCCCCGCGCCCATGCACGCGCGCTGGATGGCCCCGATGACCGGCACGCGCAGCGACTCCACCGCGGAGAACGAGGCCTGGTGGCCGGCCAGGTGCTCGCGGATGCGGACCAGGGACTGGGCGGGCGACAGGCCGTCGAGGGCGGCGCTGAGCGTGGAGCCCGCCTTCACGTCGAGCCCGGCGCAGAAGCAGCCGCCCCCGCCCATCAGCACCGCCACGCGCACGTCGGGCGCCGCGTTCACCGCGCGGCAGGCGTCGCCGATGCCGTGCCACATCTCGTTGTCGAGCGCGTTCAGGCGCTCGGGCTTGTTCAGCAGGATCGTGGCGACGTCGCCCTTGATCTCCACCTGCACTTTGTCGGTCATCGTCTCTCCGATCTTCTCTTGTCTGACCTGCCCCTCACCCTGAGGGACGCCTCATCCGTTGAACGCGCGCACCATCGCGGGCAGGCGCGGGTCGTCGAGATTCGGCTGGTACGGCTGGTAAAGCCCGGTGCGGTCGAGCAGCCCCTGGTAGCGCTCGAGGATCTTCGCGTGCAGGTTCTCGTAGGTCGCGGTCACCGCGTAGGTATCGAGCATCTCGTCGGTGATGAGGTCGGCCATGCCCTTCCAGTCGCCCTCCACCGACTTGCGGTGGAGCTGGCCGGTCAGGCCCTGCCAGCCGTGGGCGGCCAGCACCGGTTCGTAGGTGCGCGTCGACCCGTAGAACGCGATCTGCTGCTTGACGGTCTGGGCTTGCGCGGCGCGCTCCTTCTCGGTCTCGCCCACCACCACGAAGGTCGCGGTCGCGTAGGTGAAGTCCTTGCGGGAGCGGCCCGAGCGCTTGAGCCCTTCCTCCACCGCGGGGTGCACGGTTTCGCGCAAGTACCTGGGCGAGTTGAACGGATGCACGTGCATGCCCTCGCACAATTCACCCGCGATCCGGCACATGAGCGGGTTGACCGCCGCGATGTAGATCGGGATCTTCGGGTGCTCGATCGGGCCGGGGTTGAAGAACGGGGTCATCACGTCGAAGGTGTAGAACTGGCCCTTGAAGTTGAGCTTCGAGCCGTTCTGCCAGCAGTCCCAGATCGCCCGGATCGCCCGGATGGCCTCGGCCATCTTCGGGCCGGGAGACTCGAACTTCACCGAGAACCGCCGCTCGTTGTGCGCCTTCACCTGGGTGCCGAGCCCGAGAGTGAAGCGGCCCCCCGAGGCCTTCTGCAGATCCCACGCGGTGTGCGCGGTGATCATCGGGCTTCGCGAGAAGACCGTCGCGATGTTCGTGCCGAGCTTGATCCGCGACGTCGAGGTGGCGGCGACGGCCAGGGGCAGGTAGGGATCGTGCTGCGTCTCCGAGGACCAGAGGCAATCGTAGCCCATGGCCTCGACCTTCCGGGCGTAGTCCGGGATGGTCTTGAGGTCGTGGGTCAGCATGGACACGTCGAGCTTCACCGTGAGGTCTCCTTTGTCCGCGGATCTGCGGCCGGACTGCGCTCCGAGTCTACCTCAGCCGCTGCCGGCTGGGGAGAGGGGCGGCATGCCGTATAACTAGACAATGCCGCTGTATCGGGGCTGGGCCGTCGTCGTCGCCTGCGGCATCATCGCGTCGTTCTCGTGGGGACTCGGCTTCTACGGCCTCGGCGTCTACCTCCACGCGCTGAGCCGATTGCACGGCTGGTCGGCCGGACTCATCTCGGTCGCGGTGACCACGTACTACACGCTCAGCGCCGGCTGCCTCGTCGTGGTGGGCGGGTTGATCGACCGTCACGGCCCGCGCGGCGTGCTCACCTACGGCGTGGTGACCATGGCCGCCGCCGTCGCGCTGCTCGGCGTGATCACCGCCCCCTGGCAGCTCTTCGCGGTCTACCTGGTGATGGCGACCTCCTGGTCGTGCCTCAGCTCGACCGGGCTCAGCAGCACGCTGCTGCCCTGGTTCGGACGCCGCCAGGGTCTCGCCATGACCCTAGCCCTGACCGGCGCCAGCGTGGGCGGCATGGTGCTGGTGCCGATCCTGGTCGCGCTCGTTCAGCGTCACGGCTTCCGGCTCGCCACGCTCGCGGCGGCCGCGGCCTTGCTCGCCATCGGACTGCCGCTCGTCTGGGGCGTGATCGGACCGCGGCCGGCCCCCGAGCAGGTCGCCTCCGAGCTGCGTCGCGACGGGCCGTCGGCGTCGGCGGCGGAGGGACCGCGCCAGGCGCGAATCTGGACGCGACCGCAGGTACTGCGCGAGCCGCGGCTCTGGACCCTGATGGTCCCGTTCGCGCTCGCGCTGGCCGCCCAGGTCGGCTTCCTCGTGCACCAGATCAGCGTGCTGGAGCCCGCGATCGGCGAGGGCCAGGCCGCGCTCACGGTGAGCGCGACCACGGTGGCGGCGCTGCTCGGCCGGATCGTCCTGGGCGTGCTGTCGGATCGCGTGGACCTGCGGAAGCTCTCCGCGGTCAACATCGGCGCGCAGGGCGCCGCGCTCGCCGCGATGGCCGCCTGGCCGTCCTCCGCGGTGTTGATCGCGGCGAGCCTCGTCTTCGGTCTCGGCGTCGGCAACCTGATCACGTTTCCACCGCTGCTCGCCCGCGCGGAGTTCGGGCCGCGATCGTTCGGCACCGTGTTCGGCCTCGTCGGCGCGGCCACCCAGGCCGGCGTCGCGCTGGGGCCGGGATTGGTGGGCGTGCTCCACGACGCGCTGGGCAGCTATCAGCCCGCGCTGTGGTGCCTGGTGACGCTCGAGGTGCTCGCTGCGGCCGCCGTGCTCTGCGGCCGCACCCGCGACGATGGCGGACTCGAGCCACGCGGCGCCGCCCGGGCCTCGTGATATACCCTGGCCGCAGAGGAGGGCACACCATGGCCAGGAAGGGCACCGGACTCTTGATGGTCTGGGCGGACGTCCCCGCCGCGCAGGAAGACGAGTTCAACCGCTGGTACAACGACGAGCACCTGCCCGAGCGCATGGCGATCCCCGGCTTCCTCGGCGGTGCGCGCTACGAGGCAGTCAAGGGCGGCCCGAAGCACCTGGCCTGCTACGAGCTAGACAGCGTGGCGGTGCTCGACAGCCCGGCCTACAAGCACGTGCAGGCCAATCCCACGCCGTGGACGAAGCGGGTCGGGCCCCAGGCGATCGGCCGGCCGTTCATCCGCAACGTCTACACGATGATCCATCCGACCGCACTGACCGCCGAGGCGGCGCGGACGCCCATGGCGCCGTCACTGCAGATCGGGCGCATGGACGTGCCGCCCGAGGTCGATCGCGAGTTCAACGACTGGTACAACACCATCTACGTGCCCAACTACGAGAAGGTGCCCGGCGTGATCCGGGGCCGGCGGTACCGGGCGGTCGAAGGCGCACCGACCTATCTCACGCTCTACGAATTCGAGCACCCGAAGGTGTCGGAGAGCGCGGAGTGGCTGGCCCAGCGAGATGCCTCGCCGGTGACGCAGAAGATCCGACCGCACATGCAGCACGCGCCGGGCTCGCCCGGCATCTGGGTCAAGACGGTCGAGCTACCGTCGTCCCTTCAGTAGCCAGTCCACTGCCGCGGAGCCGTCGGTCGCATCGGGCTCCGCCGGCCGGACGGGCGCAGGCGTGCGCGCGGGCGCCGGTCCCGGACGCGGCGGCGGAGACGCGGGCGCGGCGGCGGCCGGCCTAGGCGGAGCCGCCGGCGCGGCCACCGTCGGTGTCGGGGCCGGCGCTGGCTCGGCGGCCGGCACCGCGGGCGCCGAAGGAGGTGCGGCCGCGCGCGCCGGAGCAGGCGGCGCGGCGGCCGGCGTCGGGGCCGACGTCGGCGCCGCGGCGGTCGGCCGGGCAGCTGCGGGTGGCCCGGCCGCTGGCGGCGCCGCAGCCGGCGCCGTAGGGGCGGGCAACGCCGGCGCGACTTTTCCCGGCGGTGGAAGCGGGGCCGGCGTCACGGTCACTGCCCGGGGCGAAGTCGGCGGACTCGAGCTGGCCTTCGGCATGGGCTCGCCGGTGGCGCCCGGCGAGGGCGCTTTGACCGGCTGCTGCGTTGATTGGGGCGCCGGAGCCGGAGGTGCTGCCGGGGCTGCGGTCACGGGGGGCGGTGTCGATCTGGCCGCCGGCGACGCCGGGGAAGCGGGCGGCGCCGGCAGAGCCGGTGTGGACGCGGCGGGGGTCGGTGCGCTCGTCTTCGCAGGCGGTGCCACGGCCACAGCCGGGCTCGGGATTGCGGCCCTGGCGGGCGTCGGTCCGGCCGCGGCCGGGGACTCCGTCTTGACGGCGGCGCCCGACCGGGCCGCCGGCTCCGGCCCGGATGATTTGGCGGGCGGGGCGAGCTGCGTCTTCTCGGCCACGACCGGAGGCGTCGTGGGCTTCGGCGGATCCGCCGCTTTTGGCGGGTCGGAGGCCTTCTGGGCCACTGCGGGCCTGGGCAGCAGCTCGGAGGCGGCCGTCCGCTTCGTCGCCTGATCGGTGATCACCTGGACCGATCGAGCTAGCCGCTTGCCCTCGTACAGGTCGTAGACGACCTTGATCTGACCGCCCGGACGGATATCCGTGGGCCACCCGGCGCTCGAGCCGACCATGATCATCGTATCTCTCGTCAGGACCAGCGGAACCAGCCCGCTGCTCGGCGGCTCCGAGCTGACGAGGATGATGCCCGATTCGACCTTGGCCACTCGCCCGGCGACCTCTCCGGCCGGGTCCCGGCTGGGATCGATCGGGTTTTCAGTGGGTTGCGCCGGCCGGAGCACCAGCATCACCGCACCGGCCAGGAGCGCGAGGCTCCCGACCGCGGCGCCGGCCACGAGGAGATGAAAGAGGAGTCGCTTCACGTCCTGACCCGACGATGGGTCGCCCCGGAGGACTACCCTGGATGCCCCACATACTATGCCGGCGTTTGGCCTGTCAAGCGGAGGAGCGGCTGGCCTTCAGCGAGAACATGAGCGGGAGGCTGCCCGCGCCGGTGGGAATCCGCCGGTCGTCCGGCAGCCGCCACCAGCCATCTGCGCCCTGCTGCATCCACGGAAAGAACTTCCACCCGAGGAACGGATACTCCTCGAACGATTCGACCCGCAGGCCGGCCCGCGCGAGGGACCCGATGATGCTCGAGAGCCGATGCAGCCAGACGTGCTCGACGCTCGTGATCGGCGCCTCGGGCGCGCTGTAGCAGCCGGGGTGCTCCTCGCGGATCGGCTCGGGGCCGCGGAAGTACGGGTAGAGTAGCCGCAGATCGGGCTCGGCCGGCCGGTCGTCGAAGCAGAGGAGCATGGGGTGCGCATCGACGATGAAGAAGAGCCCGCCGGGGGCCAGGCAGCGCGCGACCCCCCTGGCCCAGCGCTCGAGATCGGGCAGCCAGCAGAGCACGCCGTGCGAGGTGAAGACGACGTCGAAGCAGCCGTCGAGCTTCGCGGGCAGATCGCAGACGTCGGCGTGGATGAACGTGACGGGCACGCCCATGCGCGCGGCCAGGGCGCGCGCCGCCGCGAGGGCTTCCTCCGAGAAGTCCACGCCGGTCACCGTCGCGCCACGTCGCGCCCACCGGATGGAATCCATGCCGAAGTGGCACTGCAGGTGGAGGAGCGACTTGCCCCGCACGTCGCCCGGCCCGGCCAGGCAGATCGCGTCGAGATCCCGGCCGCGCCCGGTCGCGAACGCCTCGACGTCGTAGAAATCCGACTGGAGGTTGATCCGGGTCCAGGCGTTCCAGAGATCGCGGTTGGCGCGCCGCGGGTCCGTCACGGCAGGCGATAGACCCGCCGCGCGGTGCCGCTGAACAGGGCCTGCTTCTCCGAGGCGGACGCGCCCGAGGCGATGCGCTTGAAGGTGTTCCAGAGCGGGACCCAGCCGATGCCCATCTTGTCCACCGGGAAGTTGCTCTCGAAGAGGCAGCGATCCGGCCCGAACAGCTCGATGCAGGTCTCGAAGTAGGGGCGCCAGAGGGCGGCCAGCTCGGTAGAGGTCGGCGGCTTCGGCTGCGTGCGGTAATCGTAGGCGGCCAGGCGCATCATCATGCCGCCGAGCTTGACGCTCACGTTGGGGCAGCGGGCCAGCTCGGCCATCTGCGGCTTCCACGCCGCGAAGACCTCCGGCCCCTTGCCCGCGTAGGCGCCGTAGCCGAGCACGCCGCCCACGTGACCGAGCACCATGGTGGCGTCGGGATGCGCCCGCGCCAGGTCCACCACGTCGGCCAGCTGCGGATGGAAGACCCAGGCGTCGAGCGAGAGGCCCAGCCGGGTCAGGCGCGCGAGCCCGGCGCGAAAGTCGGGACGCCGGTAGAGATGCGGGCCGCCGGCGACCTCGCTGTTGCCGATGACCGGGTCGGCGTCCCACGCCGCCGCGTGCCGCACGCCGCGGAAGCGCCCGCCGCCCGCGCGCAGGTGCGCCTCCAGCACCGGCTCCACCCGGTCGCCGAGGGTGAGATCGGCGAAGCCGACGATGCCGGCGGCCACGCGCGTCGACCCGTACATTCCGCTGGCGCTCATGGCGGCCTGGCCGGTCACGAACTCGGTCTCGCCCACCGGCCGCATCTCCTCCGGCCCGCCCGCGCGGTACATCGAGTGGCACTCGAGGAACACGGTGGCCACGACCGTGTGGCCGGTCGCCACGTCGGCCAGGAAATCGTGGAGGAAGTAGCGGTGGCCGTTGCGATCCCACAGGTGATGGTGCGTGTCGATGATGGGCAGGTCGGGCTCGAGGACCGGCTCGGGCGGATTGCGGGCCAGCCACTCGGCGTCGGGAGCGTGGATGCGTCCGAACTGGGTGGGCCGCGTCGTCTCGGTCATGTCGCTCCTCGTGCCTATCCGGGTCCGGCCAGCGCGCGCAGCCGCGCCTCGCTCGCCGCGTCGGCGGGAAAGAAGCACTCCACCCGCAGCTCGTGCAGCGTGATGTCGTAGGGTACGCCAAGGCTGGTCAGGGTGGAGAAGAACCTGACGTCGAGGTCGCCCTTGCGCATCTCGACGGCCAGGAACGGCGCCGGAGTCAGATCGAGATCGAGCGTCCGCCACTTCTGCGGCACGTCGGGATAGGACAGCAATTCGTCCAGGAGCCGCCGCGTCTCGGCGTCGCCGATACCGCGGGCCAGGTCGAGGTGCAGCCACTGGATCAGCGCGGCCGCGGTCGGCTCCCAGTTCACGATGTAGGGGCGCAGGCCGCGCGGATGATAGAAGAGCCGCATCGCGTTGGGACGGTCGCCCACCGCCGCCGCGCCGCCCGGCTCGAGGAATCGCTCCATGAGCCGCGCGGCGCCCTGGTTCGCCATCAAGAGGTTCCAGTGCCCGTCGATCACGAGGCCGGGGAACGGCTCCTGCTGGCGCAGGATGAAATCGAGCGCCCGTCGCACATCCCCCATCGCCGGTGAGTCCAGCGCGGTCTCGCGATAGACCGGGGCGAAACCCGCCGCGGTCAGCAGGTCGTTGCGCCCGCGCGGAGGCACTTCCAGCGCGCGCGCCAGCAGCAGTACCATGTCCCGGCTCGGCCGGGCGCGGCCGGTCTCGATGAAGCTCAGGTGCCGGGTGGAGATCTCGGCGTCGACGGCCAGGCTCAGCTGGCTCAGGCGGCGGCGCTCCCGCCAGTGCTTGATGAGCCGGCCCACCGGGCTGGCCTTCGTCGTCTTCGTGGATGCGGCGGCGGTTTTCATGGCGGCACGGTACACCGCGCCATGCGCCTTCGCCATTACCTGGGAGGTAATTGAGTCGGCGCGCGCTCGGAGCCAGGATCGTCGAGGCCGGGAGGGCCGCGACGCTCCGGCCGGAGCCCGAGAGGAGAGACCATGGCGATCGATCCCGAGCTGTTCAACGAGCGGATGAGCGGCACGCTGAGCACGCTGCTCGGCCTGCGCATCGTCCTAGCCACGCCGGACCGCGTGGTCGCCGAGCTGACCATCCGTGACGAGCTGCGCACGGTCGGCGGCGCGCTGCACGGGGGTACCCTGATGGCGCTGGCCGACACGGTGGGCGCGGCCGCCACCGTGGTCAACCTGCCGGCGGGCGCGAGCACGACCACGCTCGAGTCCAAGACCAACTTCTTCGCGGCGGGCCGCAGCGGGCTGGTGCGCGCCGAGGCCACGCCGCTGCACAAGGGCAAGCGCACCCAGGTCTGGCAGACGCGGGTCACCGACGAGTCGGGGCGGCTGCTGTCGCTCACCACCCAGACCCAGATGGTGCTCATGTGACGTCGCCGCTCCGGGTCGCCTTCGCGGGCGTCTTCGCGAGCCACGTGATCGATCGGGTGCGCGCGCGACTGCGCGTGCCGTGCGAGGTCATCGCGGGCGACGAGCGCGAGATCCTCCCGCGGCTGGGCGACGTGGACGTGCTGGTCGGCATGGGCTTCACCCGGGAGATGGCGGAGGCCGCCCCGCGCCTGCGGCTCGTCCAGGTCCCGGGCGCCGGGCTCGATCGCATCGACCGGGGCGCGCTCGGGCCGGGCACCGCGCTCGCCAACGCCTACGGCCACGACGTCGGCATCGCGGAGTACGTCATCGGCGCCATGCTGGCGGTCGCCCGCGACTTCTGCCGCGTGGACGCCGACCTCCGGCGCGGGCAATGGGACAGCGTCTGGTCGGGCAGCCCGGCGCCGCTCTGGCCCGAGCTGGCGGGCAAGACGCTCGGCATCCTCGGCTACGGGCGGATCGGCCAGGCCCTTGCGCGGCGCGCGCGGGCGTTCGACATGGAGGTCCTGGCCGTCCGCCGGGACGCCTCGCGGCCCGATCCCCACGGGCTGGCCTTCGTGCGCGGGCCGGAGGCGCTCGACCAGGTGCTCGGGCGCAGCGACTACGTCGCGGTCACGCTCGCCCTCACCACCGAGACCCGCGGGCTGATCGACGCGCGACGCCTCCGCCTGATGAAGCCCACGACCGTGCTGATCAACGTGGCGCGCGCTGAGGTCGTGGACGAGGACGCGCTCTACGAGGCCCTCCACCGGAGGGCGATCGCCGCGGCCGCCCTCGACGTCTGGTACCGCTATCCGTCGGGCGGCGCGCCGACCCATCCCGGCCATCGCCCGTTCCACACGCTGCCGAACGTGCTGATGACTCCGCACGTGTCGGGCTGGACCGAGGGCATGATGGAGGCGCGCGCCTCGGTGATCGCCGAGAACATCCACCGCGTGGCGCGTGGCGAGGCGCCGGTCAACCTCGTGGCCTGAGCGGCGCCCGAGGGCGCAACTCCTGCCGACGGCCGGTGTACCGAACCATGGCAGTCGGCCTGCCACTGACCGGTAACGACGTCGGGCCCGGGCGGCTAAGTAGTGATCGGACTTGGCCTCCATCCTGGCACCCGGCTTGCGCTCTCGGCGCGCCATGAACGTTCACGTCGGGTCTCGCCAGATCATCTCCTCCCGCCTCGATCCAGGCTGCCTCTCGGCGGGCGAGCGGCACACGGAGGTCCCGTCGCCGCCTCCCATCCGGGGCCTGTGCCCGTGCGGGCACCTGATGAGCATGCACTGCCACGCGGATGGCTCCGGGCCCTGCGCGACGCCCGAGTGCCAGTGCCCGGGACAGGGCGGCGGCTGGTACGATGACGGGCGGTGACCACGCGGGTCGATCGCTCCGGCATCGAGCAGACGTATAGCCTGATCCAGCCGCACATCCGGGTGACGCCGGTGGTGCACCTCTCCGGCGCCGATCTCGGCCTCGCCCCGTTTCCCCTCACGCTCAAGCTCGCGTCGGCGTCGTGGTGAGCGGAGGCAACACGACTGCGGTAGACTTCGGAGCACGATGATCGTGGAACACGTCGGTCTGGCGGTCGGGCCTCTTCGCGCCAGCGCTCATCGGGCGGCATGAAGCCCGCGTCGGACGCTCTCGCCCGCGCCCTGGATCTCCTCGCGGCCGGAGACTGGCAGCGGGCCCACGAGATCGTGCAGGAGCAGAAGTCGATCCTGGGCTCGTGGCTGCACGGCATCGTCCACACCCTGGAAGGCGATCTCGACAACGCGCAGTACTGGTACCGGCGGGCCAAGCGCGAGTTTCCGGGCGCCGGCTCGGTGCGCGAGGAGATCGCGGCGGCGCGCTCAGCCCTCGCCGAGGAACATCTCGCGTAGCCGCGCCTTCTGCACCTTGTCGCCGTGGGGCCCCGGGGTGCGCGGTACGTCGGCCACGATCCGCACGTGACGGGGCACCTTGAACGAGGCGATGCGTCCCTTGCAGTGGGCGATCACCTCGTCGGCGGTGAGATCGGTGACGCCGGCGCGCGGGATCACGTAGGCCGCCACCGCCTCGTTGGTGCGCGCGTCGGGCACGCCGATGACGAAGGCCTGCATCACCTTCGGATGCGTCTGCAGATAGGCCTCGATCTCGCCGGGGGCGACCATGAAGTGGCTCACCCGCAGCACCTCGCGCAGGCGGCCGATGAAGATCACGCGGCCGGCCCCATCGCGCACCGCCAGGTCGCCGGTCTTGAACCACCCGTCGGCGGTGAAGGCCCGCGCGGTCTCCTCCGGCTTCTCGTAGTAGCCGGCGGTGACCAGCCGCCCGCGTAGCCACAGCTCGCCCTCGCGATCCACCGGCCGGTCCTGCCCGGTCTCCGGATCGACCACGCGCGCCTCGATGCCGTCAGCGGGCCACACGCCGGCGAGCGCGCGATCCTCGAGCGGCTCGTCGAGATCGTGCACCATCGCCATCGCGTTGACCTCGGTCATGCCGTAGGGCTGGAACGCCTGGCGCACCCCGAGCCGCTCGACCACCGCCTCGAAGAGACCTTCGACGCCGCCGCCGGTGGCCGCGAAGCCGCCGGTGCGCAGGCGCGATCGATCGCGCCGGGCCAGGTCCGGGTGCTCCAGCATCGGGATCGCCATCGTGTCGACGCCGTTCCACACCGTGATGCGCTCGGCCTCGATCAGCCGCAGGGCCACCGCGGGCTCGAAGGACTCCATCAGGACCAGCGCGCTGCCGTGGGTGAAGGATGCTAAGGGAATGCAGAGGCCGCCCCACGTGCCGGACAGCGGCAGGGCGTGCAGCACGCGGTCGTCCGCGCTCATGCGCATCACCTCGCCGCACCACCAGCCGTGCGGGAGGCAGTTGAGGTGGCTGATCACCGCGCCCTTCGGGAACGAGGTCGTGCCCGAGGTGTAGAGGATCGTGTATGGATCCGCCGGCTCGACCGCGGCACGGGCCGCGCGCAGGGCCGCGGCCCACTCCGGCGCGTCGCCATCCTCGAGCACGTCGCGCAGGCGTGCGCAGCCCGGGTAGGGATCGTCGGCGTCCACGATCACGTGCCGC